>NZ_JACAPX010000001.1:106900-197877 GCF_013385435.1 Pseudomonas sp. F9001 | reverse complement strand
GTGCTCTTGCTTTTGATTTTGATCTGCGGGCCCCGTCAACCACGATGGCCGCAAGTAGGCACGGTGGAGCGGGTAAATCGGCAAGGATGCCGATTTAGCCGCGCCGGGCCATGGATGGCCCGTCGCGGCGGCCCGCGGAGCCGTGCCGGAGTGCGGGCATGCCGAGCCTAGGCGAGGCACCGAGTGGTGGGGCAAAGACCTTTTGGTTACTTTTGGGGCGTTTGCCAAAAGTGACCCGCTGTAAGAGCGGAACCATAGGTGGCCGTTACCGCAGCAACGGATATGTACACAAACCAACCCACCGCAAATCAAGCATTCCCCGCCAACCTCAACCGAGCCGCCTGAGTAAAATCCAACATCCGCTTCAGCGGCCTAACCGCCTGCGGAATCACCGAAGGCTCAACAAAAATCTCATTACTCCCCTCACGCAAGCACTGCAGCGTACGTTCCAGGGTATTCATCGCCATCCACGGGCAATGCGCACAACTGCGACACGCCGCCCCATTCCCCGCCGTCGGCGCCTCGACAAACACCTTGTCCGGGCACAGCTGCTGCATCTTGTAGAAAATGCCGCGGTCGGTGGCCACGATAAACGTCTTGTTCGGCAACCGCTGCGCCGCCGCGATCAACTGGCTGGTCGACCCCACCGCATCCGCCAACTCGATCACCGAAGTGGGCGACTCCGGGTGCACCAGAATCGCTGCATCCGGATACAGCGCTTTCATGTCCTCCAACTGCTTGGACTTAAACTCCTCGTGCACGATGCACGCACCATCCCACAGCAACATGTCTGCACCCGTCTGACGCTGGATATAGGTGCCCAGGTGCTTGTCCGGCCCCCAGATAATCGTCTCGCCGTTATCCATCAGGCTTTCGACAATCTCCAGCGCACAACTGGAAGTCACCACCCAATCAGCACGGGCTTTCACCGCCGCCGACGTGTTGGCATATACCACCACCGTGCGCTCAGGGTGCTGATCACAGAATGCCGAGAACTCATCCACCGGGCAGCCAAGGTCCAGAGAGCACGTGGCTTCCAGTGTCGGCATCAGGATGCGTTTTTCAGGCGTGAGGATCTTGGCCGTCTCCCCCATGAATCGCACGCCCGCCACCAATACGGTCTTGGCCGGGTGCGCGGCGCCGAAGCGGGCCATTTCCAGGGAGTCGGACACACAACCACCGGTTTCTTCGGCCAGGGCCTGAATCACCGGGTCGCAGTAAAAGTGTGCCACCAGCACCGCGTCCTGAGCCTTGAGCTCGGCGGCGATGGCGGCGCGGTAGCCCGCCTCTTCTTCGGCGCTCAGCACCTTGGGCTGCTTGGCGTCGAGGTGGGCTTGGACCAGAAGGCGTTCGGAAATTTGCGTCATGTTCGCAAGACCTGCAGGCGCAGTTGCGCGAAAGTCGAGTGTACCACCGGCTCTGGAGCCTTTCGGGCGCCGCCGGACGAAGTGATTGTGTTCATCAAGCACGGTGAAGCTGCGCAAGGCTACAGAATATCGAATGGTTTCAAAAGCCTAATCTGGGATTCGGCCAGGCATGAAAAAGGGAAACCCGGCCAGGGGTTTCCCTTTTTTACAACGACCGGTTTAACCGGGCAAAGCGGACGGATCGTCTTGCAGCAACGCCCACTGATGCATGTTCGCCAGGGCATCCTTCAGGATGGTTTCATCGGCGCCCTTGGCACTCTTGCCTTCCCGCGCCGCATATTCCAGCAGTACCAGGTAGTCGCGATGGCCGGTGGCCTCGTTCGGTACCACGCTGTCTTTAACCAGTCGAGCCATCTCGTATCGCTGGGTGCGGGTGTTCTGGCTGGCGCTTTGGTCCACGGAGGCGTTGGTCAGGAAGCCATCCTTGTAGGTGATGTTCGCCGCACTGCTGGCCTTGTCGTCGACCTGCACATAGAGGTAGTTCTGCGACTCGCGCCTGGTATCGAAAGCCGGCGGCTTCCCGCCATCCAGGCCCTGATGGAAACTGGCCTTGAGGCTTGATCGCTGGACCTGATCGATCGTGCGATTGGAGAGGTCATTGCCGCCGATGCGCGTTTTCTGGGAAATCCCATAGGCAAACGTATCGGTTTCCCCTGGGCGCGCCGGGTTGGGGGAGCTGGCCGCCTGGCTGATGGAGGCCTTGAAATCCGCCAGGCCCGTCAGCAGGCCTTGATCTGCCGCGCTGCGGGTCAGCGGCGCAGGCGCTTTGGCGCTCTGCGGGTAGTTGCTGTTCATGGCGGTAAACGCATCCTTGAACATCGCCATCAGGTCAGCATTGGCCTTGCCCCGCGCCTGGGCCTTGTCGAACTGGGCCAGGTAGCTTTTCAGCGCGATTGCCTGTTGCTTGGCGTTGCCGAGGATGCCGGCGTTCTTCAGGTCGACCGAGAGATTCACTTCCCCCGCCGGGCTACTCATGCGCGTGGTGCGGCCCTGGCTGTCCGCATGGAATGCAAGCGTGAGGTCGTCAGTATTGCTCACTTTCAATTTGCCGCTGAGGTCCACCGAAGCCAATACGCTGGAATCAAACTGCGTCAGCTTGCTCAGCTCGAGTTTCGGCGGCTGGGCGGCCAGGCCGTCGATCGCGTCCTGGAAGGCTTCGCCCAACTTGGCGACTTCCTTGAGTTCGGCGGCGCTGAGGGCGCCACCGTCCACCTTCGCCTGCGCGGCCAAGCCTCCCAACTGGCTGGCCAGGCTGAAGGTGACGGTCTTGCCGCTGGCCGTCTTGACGGTCAGGCTGACCAGGTTGTCGGCCCTGCTGTGCAGCAGCGCCTGTTGAACCTTGAGTTCGGCGGGGCTTTGGGTCCTGGAAGAGCTGGTGCTCAGCGCCGACTGGGAAATGTCGGTACCGCTCTTCGCAAATTGCTCAATCAGGGTGGCGCCCAGGCCGCTGAAGCCTGTGCCTCTGGGCAGTGCAGGGAAATTCGTGCTGATCGCTTTGGTGACCGCATCGTCGCTGTCACTTTCCCAGGCATTGATCGGCCCATGGCCGGGCAATTGGCCGTTGCGGGAATACGTCTCGGCTTGAACGTCCACCGTGACATTGCCAAGGCTGACCACCGAGGAAGGTCGCACGGCAGCGGCGTCCGTTTCTGGCGCCTGCGTAGCTGGCGGGGTAACGGCGGGTCGATTGGTAAGGGCGATGGCGGAGCTGATCGGCGAAAGCGTAGTCATGACGATCCCTGTCTTGAGCTGGATTGCAGCCAATTTAACCAAGACAGGGAAGGTTTGGTAGCGCGACCGATACAATTGCTAGCAAAGAGCCATGTCAGAAAACTGACTCTTTGCCCTCTTCCGGTGCATCAGAAGCGGTAAGTCACCGAACCGCCGAAACCGTTGGCGCTGTTTTCATACTTGGCGTCGTAGGTCAGCGCCAGTTGCGGATTATTGTCGCGGACCTTGATCGGCTCTTCTTTCAGGTAGGAATAAGCGACGTCGAAGGTCAGGTTATCCACTGGCGTCCAGCCAGCGCCCAAGCTGAACACCGTGCGATCGCCCGTAGGAATACGTACGGACCGGTCGGTGTTGTTGGTGGGCGTCTGGTCCACCGAAAAGCCGGTACGCAGCACCAGTTGCTTGTTCAACTGGTACGACAGGCCGATGGCGTGAGACCAGGTGTCATGCCAGTGCTGTTCTTCGGTGATGGAGTTCAGGCCGGCCAGTTCGGTGGCGAGGTCAGAGACGCCACTGTTGTTGATCGTAATCTTCTTCAACTGGCTCCAGCGGGTGTAGGTGCTGCCGACGTACAGGGTCCAGTCATCGTTGAGTTTATGGGTGACCGAGAAGTCCACGGACGACGGCGTGGTGACATCCAGCTTGGCGTCATACCGCTGCGGGCCGCCATCCACCAGGTCGGTGAGCACCCCCGAGGCGTTGGTTTTGCCCGACAGGTGATACACAACCTGCGAGTGGTAGGTCACACCAATGCGCGTGCTTTCAATCGGCTGCACCAGGATACCGGCGTTGAAACCGGTGGCGGTGTCGTCGCCCTTGACCTTTACGCTTTCCGTGCCGAGGCCAAATGCCGGGACCTTGGAGTCCAGTTCGCCACTGATACGGTTGAAGGTCGGACCGAAGCCCACCGAAACCTTGTCGTTGAAGGCATAGCTGACGGTTGGCTGCACCGTGATGACTTGAACCTTGCTTTTGTTGCCAAAGCCATTGCCCTGGAAGCTGTGTTCATAGTCGGTCACGAGGCCGAACGGCGCGTAGATTCCCAGGCCAAACGCCCAGTGTTCATCAATCGGCGTCACCAGGTAGCCCATCGGTACGGCGATGCCGGGGACCATATCGCCTTTGTTGGTGCCGGGGTTGTCCACGCCACCTTGGCTGGAGCTGGCATCCTTGATGTTCGACTTGGCATCCAGGTAGGTCGCCCCGATGCTCACTTCATTCTGCTTGAGGCGAGACATGCCCGCCGGGTTGCCGAACACCGTGCTGGCGTCATCCGCGGAGGAGGAACGCCCGGCGTAACCGGTCCCCATTGAACTGATGCTTTGTTCGTTGAGGGCGAAACCACCGGCAAACAAGGAAGTGGAGGCAAGGGAAATCGACAGCGCCAAAGCGCTCTTGAAGAGTTTTTTATTCATTATTAGAACTCGAATTATTGGGCAGCGATAGGAAGCTACCAATCTTCGAGCGGGCAAATTATGAAGAGTTTTTCATGCGCAAAATTGTCCGACAATCCTATTTCTTTCAAAGACTTCGACGGTTTTTCCAGCACTTATTCAGACCCCGGAACCTGAATATGACTGACGGGTTTTAATCTCGCCGTCACGCTTGCAGCAGGCCGGATTGCCTGCCATCGAATATGCGTGAAGGCGCTGGTGATATAAGTGTCGCAATGACATGATGACGGCCATTTAACACGCGTGGCAGCACTCAAATGAATAGCACTATCGGGACGGGGCCTGAGACAAACAGCCCACCTGAATCTGGCGAGAGTGATTTGTCCGCCGCGGGCCTCAACCACAGCGAAGCCTTCACCGAACGCGTGCTTGCCAGCATCAACGATTGCATCAAGGTGCTGGACCTCGACGCCCGCCTGACCTTCATGAGCGAAGGCGGCAAGCAGATCATGGAAGTCAGCGACTTCAATGCGATCCGCGGCTGCCCCTGGCCCGACTTCTGGCACGACCAGGGCAATCTCGATGCCAAGGCCGCCGTTGAGGCCGCCAAGGCCGGTCGCAATGCCAGCTTTGTCGGCGCTGCCCACACCCTGGCCGGCAACCTTAAATGGTGGCACGTGAACGTCAGCCCGATCATGGGCAGTGACGGCCTGCCGGAGAAAATCCTCTGCGTGTCCCGGGACATCACGCCCCTGCGCGAAGCCGAAGAGTCCCTGCGCAAACTCAACGAGTCCCTGGAACAGCGGGTGGTCGAACGCACTCGCGATCGCGACCGTATCTGGCGCCTGTCGCCGGACCTGATGCTGGTGGCACAACTCGACGGTGTGATCTCCGCCGTGAACCCGGCCTGGACACGCATGCTCGGCCACGCCGAAAACGACCTGGTGGGCAGCCAGTTGCTGGCCCTGGTTCACCCCGACGACCTGGCCGTCTCATCCTCGGCGGTCAGCCGTTTGGGCGATGGCAAGAACTTCCCCAATTTCAAGAACCGTTACCGCCACCAGGACGGCAGCTACCGCATGATCGCCTGGACGGCCGTGCCCGACAGCGACTACATCCACGCCGTGGGCCGTGATATCCAGGCTGAGGAAGAAGCCAAGGAAGCCCTGCGACTGTCGGAAGACGCCCTGCGTCAGTCACAGAAACTGGAAGCCATCGGCCAACTCACTGGCGGTGTCGCACATGATTTCAATAACCTGCTGACGGTGATCAAGTCCTGTGCCGACTTGCTCAAGCCACCTGCCCTGAGCGAAGCACGCCGCGTGAAATACGTGGAAGCCATCGCCAGCACGGTCGATCGCGCGGCCCGCCTGACGGCCCAGTTGCTCACATTCGCCCGCCGCCAGGCTTTGCGACCCGAGGTGTTCAACGTCGGCGAAAGTGTAAAGCGGGTGGGCGAGATGATGGACAGCCTGACCGGCTCGCGGGTCAAGGTAAGCATCCAGGTGCCTGACGACGCCTGCTTTATCAACGCCGACGAAAGCCAGTTCGATACCGCGCTGGTCAACATGGTGGTGAACGCCAGGGATGCCATGGCCGGCAACGGGCATTTGACCATCACCGTTTCGACGGCAAGCTGGCTACCCTCGGTTCGCGCTCACCCGGTACGTGTCGCCGATTACGTGACCATCGAACTGGCGGACACCGGCTCGGGTATCCCGCCGGAAAAACTCGACGCGATCTTTGAGCCCTTCTACACCACCAAGGGTATCGGCCAGGGCACCGGCCTGGGCTTGTCCCAGGTGTACGGCTTCGCCAAGCAATCAGGCGGGGAAATCCTGGTACAGAGCGAGTGCGGCAGGGGTAGCCAATTTACGCTGTACCTGCCCAAGCTCGAGCCAAGTGCCATGCCGGTACCTCAAGACACCAGCGCTTCGCCCATCATCTCAGGCTTGTGCGTGCTGATGGTCGAGGACAACGCCGATGTGGGCCTGTACACCTCGCAAACCCTGGAACAGATGGGCTTTCACGTGCTGTGGGTGCCGGATGCGAACAGCGCGCTGGAAGCCCTGGCCCCCAACCCGGAAAGCTTCCAGGTGGTGTTCTCCGATATCTCCATGCCCGGCATGAGTGGCCTGGAGTTGCTGGACGCAATCGAAGCCTTGTACCCATGGCTGCCGGTGGTGCTCACCACCGGCTACAACGATGAATACGCGCGTATCGCCCAGGAAGAGGCCAGCCGTTTTGTCTTGCTGCAGAAGCCGTATTCCACCGAGGTGCTGGCCCTGCTGCTGCAAAAAGTCGTCAAGAGCCGCCTGCCCCTGGTCGCACAAGGCTAGACCGCAGGCCGGGTCGTGTCCGGAACATTCCCCATCTCCAGGGCCAGATCCAGCCAGGCCCGCGCCGCCGGTGGCAAGTGCGCCTGTCGCCGCCAGGCCAGGGCGATGTGCCAATCAGTCTGGGGCTCGTCCAGCTGGATCAGGGCGATGCCGGCGTGCAGGTGTTTGTAAGCCAGCATGCTCGGTAGAAACGCGACACCCAGGCCTGCGGCAACCAGGTCGACGATAAAGTCGATCTGGGCACTGCGGGCGGTGATACGCGGGACTACGCCTCTGCGCTCGCAGGCTGTGAGAATGATCCGGTTAAGCGCAAACCCGGCCTCGAACAGAATAAAGGGCGAGTCAGCCAGGTCGGAAAAATCGACGCTTTTACGCCCGGCCAAAGGATGGTCGATCGGCATCACCACCATCAGTGGCTCGACGCGCACATCCTGATATTCAAATTCTCCCGCCACCGGTACCAGCAACGCGGCCAGGTCCACCTCCCCGGCCTCCAGGCATTCGCCCAACTTCTTGCTGCCATGCTCGATCAGCTCGATCTCGATTTCCGGATAACGCTGTCGATACAAGGCAAACATCGCCGCAAACAGCACCCCACTGCCCACCGGCGGCAAGCCGATGCGCAATACACCGCGCTTGAGCCCCAGCAAGTCGTTGATCTCGGCCACCAGGTCACTGCGCTCCGCCAGCAACACCAGCGCTCGGCGGTAGGCAATTTCGCCGGCGGCCGTGAGCTCGCTCTTGTGGCCGATGCGATTGAACAGCGGCGTGCCCAATTCATCTTCCAGAGTCTTGACCGCCTTGCTGACGGTAGACTGGGTGAGCGAAACCACCTCGGCTGCTTGTGAGAAGCTGCCCTGGCGAACTACTTCGACAAAGGCCAGCAACGTACGAAGGTTCATGAGTATTCCGTTTGCGACTTGATTCAAGTTGGAAAAGTTGTTTTTACCATGAAAGGCCTTTGTCTATCCTCACCCCACCGTTTTCTTCACTCGGGGCATCACTGTTCATGATCATTTCGTCTGCATCGGATTACCGCGAAGCCGCCCGCCGCAAACTGCCGCGCTTCCTGTTCGACTACATCGACGGCGGCGCCTACGCCGAACACACCCTCAGGGCCAACAGCTCCGACCTGTCGGATATCAGCCTGCGCCAGCGCATCCTGCGCAACGTCGAAAGCCTGAGCCTTGAAACCACGTTGTTCGACCAGCCATTGGCGATGCCGGTGGTCCTCAGCCCGGTGGGCCTGACCGGCATGTTTGCCCGGCGTGGTGAAGTCCAGGCGGCGAAGGCGGCAGCGAACAAGGGCATTCCGTTTTGCCTGTCGACCGTTTCCGTGTGCCCGATCGAGGAAGTGGCGTCCCAGAGCCCGCAATCGATCTGGTTTCAGCTGTATGTGCTGAAAGACCGCGGCTTCATGAAAAACGCCCTGGAGCGCGCCCAGGCCGCCGGGGTGAAAAACCTCGTGTTCACGGTCGACATGCCCACCCCCGGCGCGCGTTATCGCGACGCCCATTCGGGTATGTCCGGTGCCTACGGGCCGCAACGCCAAATCCTGCAGGCCATGACCAAACCGGCCTGGGCCTTCGATGTGGGCCTGCTGGGTCGCCCCCACGACCTGGGCAACATTTCCAAGTACCTGGGCAAGCCCACCCAACTGAAGGACTACATCGGCTGGCTGGCCAACAACTTCGACCCTTCCATCAGTTGGAAAGACCTGGAGTGGATCCGCGAATTCTGGAAAGGCCCGATGATCATCAAAGGCATCCTCGACCCACAGGATGCCAAGGACGCGGTGAGCTTTGGTGCCGACGGCATCGTCGTCTCCAACCATGGCGGGCGCCAGCTGGATGGCGTGCTGTCCACAGCCAAGGCACTGGCGCCTATCGTACAAGCCGTGGGTAGCGATCTGACGGTGCTGGTGGACTCCGGCGTACGCTCGGGGCTGGACGTGGTGCGCATGCTCGCGCTGGGCGCCAAGGGCGTTCTGCTGGGCCGTGCACAGGCTTACGCACTGGCCGCCGACGGACAGCGTGGCGTGGAGAACCTGCTGGATATCTTCGCCAAGGAAATGCGCGTGGCCATGACGTTGACCGGAGTCACGTCGATCGCCCAGATCGATGAATCGATCCTGGTGCGCAGCCAGGGTTGATCAGTGCAGCGACCTCGGAACATCCCTTCCGGGGTCGCCCACAGATATTTCTAAATGTTTCTTCATAAAGCCAAACCGTCATTAAACAGACACATTTCAGGAATTAAATCGTCACGTCCCAGGCAGGTGGAGCCCTCCACCTGCCCCCTTCCTTTGAGGTGTCGTCGTGATGTTGCTGACCAAAAAGAGTCTGTCAGTGTTGTTCACTGCCCTGTGCCTGAGTGGTGTCGCTCACGCCACTGACGTCACGGGCGCAGGCTCCAGTTTCGTCTACCCGGTGCTGTCCAAGTGGTCCCAGGAATACAGCAAAAGCTCCAGTGACCGGATCAACTACCAGTCCATCGGCTCCGGTGGTGGTATCGCCCAGATCAAGGCGGCTACCGTGGACTTCGGTGCGTCCGACGCGCCGCTGTCGGCGGATGAACTGAAGGCCGGCGGCCTCGGCCAATTCCCAAGCGTGATTGGCGGCATCGTGCCGGTGATGAACGTCGAGGGCGTTGCAGCTGGCCAGCTGAAACTCGATGGTGATGTGCTGGCGAAGATCTTCCTCGGTGACATCAAGGCCTGGAACGACCCGGCGATTGCCGCCCTCAACCCCGGCTTGAAACTGCCGGGCGCGAATATCACCGTGGTCCACCGCTCGGACGGCTCGGGCACTTCGTACAACTTCACCAACTACCTCTCCAAGGTCAGTGATGGCTGGAAAACCAAAATCGGTTTCGGCACCACCGTGCCGTGGCCGGTCGGTGTGGGCGGCAAGGGTAACGAAGGTGTTTCGGCCTACGTGAAGCAGATCAAGAACTCCATCGGCTTTGTTGAATACGCCTACGCCCTGCAAAACAAGATGACCTACGCCTCACTGAAGAACGCGTCCGGCAAATTCGTCGAGCCCAACGCCAAGGCCTTCCAGGCAGCGGCTGATACTGCCGATTGGGCCAACGCCCATGACTTCAACCTGATCATGACCAACGCACCGGGCGAGAACGCGTGGCCGATCACGGCGACCACCTGGATCATCATGTACAAGCAGGCAAAAAACGCCGAGCAAAGCCAGGCCGCTTTCAACTTCTTCAAATGGTCGTTGGAGAAAGGTCAGCAGCAGGCTGCGGCATTGGACTACGTAGCGTTGCCCGATTCCCTCGTGACCCGGATCGAAGGTTACTGGAAGTCTGACTTCGCCCACTGATCCGCCTCTATAGCCCCCTTCCTCAAGCATCTGCATGCTTGATGGAGGCGGGTGAGCACTTCTGATATGAACGACACCGTGCAACCCTTGGTTATGACTACTCACGCAAGCGACGTGTCGGGTGATAGCCGCGCCGCTCGCGATCAGCGCCACGATCTGTGGTTCAAACGCTCGATGTTCGGGGCCGCGATGCTGGTGCTGCTGCTCTTGGCAAGCATCGCCGCCTCCACCCTGTGGGGCGGTGGCCTGGCCTTCAAGACCTTCGGTTTCGGTTTCATCACCAGCACCGAGTGGGATGCGGTCAACAACCACTTTGGCGCCCTGGTACCGATCTACGGCACCTTGGTCACCTCGTTGCTGGCGTTGCTGATTGCGGTGCCGGTGAGTTTCGGCATCGCGATTTTCCTCACCGAAGTGGCGCCGCCCTGGCTCAGAATGCCGGTCGCCTCCGCCGTTGAATTGCTCGCGGGCATTCCCTCGATTATCTATGGCATGTGGGGCCTGTTTGTTTTCGGGCCCTTTATGGCTGAACACTTGTCACCCTGGATCAATGACTACCTGGGTGCGCTTCCGTTTATTGGCTCGCTGTTCCAGGGGCCACCGCTGGGCATCGGGATGCTGACCGCCGGCATCGTGCTGGCGATCATGATCACGCCGTTCATCACGTCGGTGATGCATGAGGTTTTCCGCAGTGTGCCGACTCAATTGAAGGAGTCGGCCTACGCACTGGGCAGTACTACCTGGGAAGTGGTGTGGGACATCGTCCTGCCCTACACCCGTTCGGCAGTGGTCGGCGGGATCTTTCTCGGCCTCGGTCGCGCCCTGGGTGAAACCATGGCCGTCACCTTCGTGCTGGGCAACGCGCAACAGTTCTCTGCCTCGTTGCTGATGCCCAGCAGTTCCATCGCGTCCGTCATCGCCAACGAGTTCAGCGAGGCGTACACCGACCTGCATCGTTCGGCGCTGATCGCCCTGGGCTTCCTGCTGTTTATCGTGACATTCGTGGTGCTGGCACTGGCGCGGCTGATGCTCATGCGCCTGTCCCGCAAGGAGGGCCTATGAGCAGCAACGAACGCCTGTACCGCAAGCGTGCCTTGAAGAACCGGGTGGCCATGCTGCTCAGTTGTGGCGCGACAGTCTTTGGCCTGCTGTGGCTGGCGTGGATTCTGCTGACCACCATCATCAACGGCTTTCAGGCGCTCAACCTGCGCCTGTTTACCGAGATGACGCCGCCACCCGGAACAGACGGCGGCCTGGCCAACGCGTTTTATGGCAGCGCCCTGATGTCCGGGATTGCGCTGCTGATTGGCACGCCCATCGGACTGATGGCCGGTATCTGGCTGGCGGAATTCGCACGGCACTCGCGCCTGGGTACCACGGTGCGTTTCATCAACGACATCCTGCTGTCCGCGCCGTCGATCGTGCTGGGCCTGTTCATCTACACCGGGGTGATCCTGCCGCTGAACCTGCTGACCAATCACCAGGTAGGTTTCTCCGCCATTGCCGGTGCCCTGGCGCTGGCCTTGCTGGTGATTCCGGTGGTGGTGCGCACGACCGACGAGATGCTCCAACTGCAACCTTCCACCATGCGCGAGACGGCCCTGGCCCTGGGCGTACCCCAGTGGAAACTGACGTTGCAGATCGTGTTGAGAGCGGCCAAGGCCGGCGTGGTGACCGGCATCCTGTTGGCGCTGGCGCGGATTACCGGGGAAACCGCGCCGCTGCTGTTCACCGCCTTCGGCAACCAGTTCTGGAGCAGCAACCTGCTCAAGCCGATTGCCAGCGTGCCGGTGGTTATTTTCCAGTACGCCATGAGCCCCTTCGATGACTGGCACTCCCTCGCATGGGCAGGCGCCTTGGTACTGACGATGTTCGTGCTGGTGCTGAGCTTGCTGTCTCGCCTGATTCTTTTGCGCAATAGGTCCCACTGATGCAATCGACCCGCCTTGATCCTGAAAAAACCAAAATCCGTGTCCGTGGGTTGGAGTTTTTCTACAACAACCAACGTTCGCTGAAATCCATCGACATCGACATTCCGGAAAAACGCATCACCGCGATCATCGGCCCATCGGGCTGCGGCAAGTCGACCTTGCTGCGGGTGTTCAACCGTATCTACTCGATGTACCCGAAGCAGGAAGCCCGCGGTGAAGTGCTGCTCAATGGCGAAAACATCCTCGCCCCCGGCTATTCGATGAACCGCCTGCGCAGCCACGTCGGAATGGTCTTCCAGAAGCCGGTGCCGTTCCCGATGTCGATCTACGACAACATCGCCTATGCCGTGCGTCACCACGAAAAGCTGTCGCGCCGGGAAATGGATGATCGAGTCGAGCAAGCCTTGCGCGGCGGCGCGCTGTGGGATGAGGTGAAGGACAAACTCAAACAGAGCGCCCAGAGTCTTTCCGGCGGACAACAGCAACGCCTGTGCATCGCCCGCACCATTGCGCTGCGCCCACAGGTATTGTTGCTGGATGAACCGACCTCGGCGCTCGACCCGATTTCCACCGGCCGTATCGAGCAGTTGATCACCGAGCTGAAAGAGCAATACACGGTGATCATCGTGACCCACAACATGCAGCAGGCCGCCCGGGTGTCGGACAGCACGGCGTTCATGTTCATGGGCGAACTGATTGAGCATGGCAATACGGATGAGATCTTCACCAAGCCGAAGATGAAACAGACCGAGGACTACATCACCGGGCGGTTTGGCTAGCTTTAACAAAAAAGCCGATCACTCTCTGTCGCGAGAGTGATCGGCTTTTTACTGGGCAAAAAAAAACCCGGAAATCCTCACTTGCGTGGGCCTTCCGGATTTTCTAAACCGCCAAAAATGGTGGGTCGTGTGGGATTCGAACCTACGACCAATTGGTTAAAAGCCAACTGCTCTACCAACTGAGCTAACGACCCGCTGTGTGGTGGCGCGTATAATACTGATTTCTAAGGATTATTCAACACCTTATTTAAAATAAATCAGAAATAACGCGTTGGGTCAGTAATTCCGGCCGCTTGGAAGCCCTCTGCACGCAGTCGGCAGCTGTCGCATTTCCCACAAGCGCGACCATCAGTGTCTGCCTGATAGCAGGAAACAGTCAGCGAGTAATCGACGCCAAGCCCTACGCCAGCCATCACGATATCGGCCTTGCTGCGGTTCTGCAGCGGCGCCAGGATGCGAAAGCCCTGCCCTTCTACACCGGCCTTGGTCGCCAGGTTGGCCATGCGCTCGAACGACTCGATGTACTCGGGACGGCAGTCCGGGTATCCGGCGTAGTCCAGGGCGTTGACGCCAATGAAGATGTCGCGGGCATTGAGCACCTCGGCCCAGCCGAGGGCCAGGGACAGGAAGACCGTGTTACGTGCCGGCACGTAGGTCACCGGAATGCCTTCGCTGGGGCCTTGCGGCACGTCGATGGAGCTGTCGGTCAGCGCCGAGCCACCCATGCCGTCGAGATTCAGGCCGATCACCTTGTGCTCCACCGCGCCCAGGTCTCGGGCGACACGGGCGGCAGCGTTCAGTTCGGCACGGTGACGCTGGCCGTAGTCGAAGCTCATGGTGTAGCAGCTGTAGCCTTCTGCACGGGCCATGGCGACCACGGTCGCGGAGTCGAGGCCGCCGGACAGCAGGATCACCGCACGTTTTTGATCAGTCATCTCAGCGCCCCGGCTCATCGTTCCACAGGTACTTGTGCAGCTGCAGTTGCAGACGCACCGGAAGGTTGTCTGCAACGACCCAGTCGGCCAGGTCGCGAGCATTCAGGTCATGATGGCTGGGGGAAAACAGCACTTCGCCGGCGCGGCGGTCCAGGCCATACTGGATCAGCTTGGAGGTCGCC
Source organism: Pseudomonas sp. F9001 (assembly GCF_013385435.1). NCBI lineage: Bacteria > Pseudomonadati > Pseudomonadota > Gammaproteobacteria > Pseudomonadales > Pseudomonadaceae > Pseudomonas > Pseudomonas sp. F9001. Next base: position 183,821 of record NZ_JACAPX010000001.1, on the reverse strand, counting down.
CAGTCGTAGTCTTCACGGGAACAGATGACGAACTTGACCTGGTCGTTGGCCGTCAGCAGCTCAATGTTCTCGTAGCGGTTGCGGTGCACTTCCTTGGAGCCTGGGGTCTTGAGGTCGACGACTCGGCTGACCCGAGGGTCGACTGCAGAGATATCGAGGGCGCCGCTGGTTTCCAGGGACACCTCGTAACCGGCATCGCACAACTGCTTGAGCAAGGGAATGGCATTGGGCTGCGCCAGTGGCTCGCCACCCGTGACGCAGACATAACGCGGCCGGTAACCGGCCACCTGCTCAAGGATGTCTTCAAGGGTGCGCACGGTGCCGCCGCTGAAGGCGTAGGCGCTGTCGCAGTACTGGCAACGCAGCGGGCAACCGGTGAGGCGCACAAATACAGTGGGCAGCCCGGCAGTGCGCGTTTCACCCTGCAACGAGTAAAAAACTTCGGTGATACGTAATGTGTCTTGCATAGTCGCCACGGGCGTAACAGCTAAACAGGCTGTCCGCCTCCGTCAGGCACTTCAAGGAATTGCGCCAACGCGTAAACCCCAGGAAGCGTGTTTCATAAAAGGGCGTGGATTCTAACGAAAAAACCCGCGCAGGGCGCGGGTTTCTTCTGAACGGGTTGCGACGCTTACATGCGTTGCAGATCCCGCTGAGCCAACTGGGCCGCAGAGGTACCCGGATACTGGGCCACCACCTGCTGCAGAATGCCTTTGACCTTGTCGGTATGACCCAGGCGGCGTTCTACGTCAGCCAGTTTGTACAGCGAATCCGGCACCTTGGCGTGCTTGGGGTACAGCTGGCTGACCTTGGCAAATGCCTGGCCTGCGCCCTGCAGATCACCCTTGGCCAGGTTCACCTCACCCAACCAGTACTGGGCGTTGCCCGCGTACTGGCTGTTCGGGTATTTGCGCAGGAATGCGGTAAAAGCCTGGCTGGCCTTATCGAAATCCTTGGCTTTGATCAGGTCGAAGGCTGCATCGTAATACAGCTTTTCCTTCGCCGGATCACCCGGTTCGCTGCTGGCGGCAGGGGCTTGGCTCGCAGCCGCGGCCCCTGCCGCTGCACCACCGGCGGCGCTTGCGGCGCCACCGGCAGAAGAATTATCAGGAGTGGCGGCTGGTGTAACGCCGGCTCCAATGCGTCGATCAAGATCCTGGTAACGCTCCAGGCCTTCTTGCTTCAGCTGGTTCACTTGATTCTGCAGAACCTCAATCGTGCCTTGTTGCTGCGACAATTGATCCTGCATGCGTTGCAGCTGGTTGAACAGTTCGCCCTGTGCCGAAGGCGCGGCAGTTGCCGCGCCCCCGGCATAGGCGCCGTTCGTGCCATAACCCGCTGGCGGATAACTGCTCCCGCTATTGTTATAGCCAGAGTTGCTATCTTCCACAGGAACCGCAGCCCACACCGCAAGCGGTGCCAGGCTGAGAGCCAATACAGTTAGAGCACGACGGCACGTTCGCATGACGAATTACTTACGCAGTTCGACGCGACGGTTTTGAGCCCAGGACTGCTCGTCGTGGCCAGTAGCAACTGGACGCTCTTTACCGTAGGAAACCAGTTCCAGTTGGCCTGGAGCAACACCTTGCAGAACCAGGTAGCGCTGAACGGCTTTCGCACGACGCTCGCCCAGTGCCATGTTGTACTCACGAGTACCACGTTCGTCGGTGTTACCTTCCAGAACAACGCGAGCGCCGTTAGCTTTCAGGTCCTTCGCGTGAACGTCCAGAGCGCGCATGGCTTCTGGTTTCAGGTCCGAACTGTCGTATTCGAAGTAGAAAGTGGTGATAGCGCGCAGAGCAGCTTCTTCGCTCAGGGAGCCGTCAACTGCACCAGTGTTAGCGCCGTAACCAGCGTTTGGATCAACAGCTGCGCCTTCACCGGCATTGTCGCCGCCTTTAGACGAGCAACCAACGGCTACGGACAGAGCCAGAGCCAGAGCAGCAAACTTACCAAACTTCAGCATTTCCATCGTGAAACTCCTAATGAACCCCAGTGTGTTAAGTACTTCTTTTTGTAGCGCCGCGTCAGTTCAGGTAAGGGGACCAGGACGGTTCTCTGACTTCGCCTTGAGCGGTAGGAAGCGGGAGCCTTACGCGTCCATTAATGGACACGAGCATCAAGACTCCCCGGCCCTGCTGGCGGGTGGCGTAGATTACCATGGTGCCGTTGGGCGCAACAGTAGCTGACTCATCAAGGTTGGTATCTGTAAGGATTTTTACGGTTCCACGCTGCAAATCCTGGGCCGCAACCCGGAAATTAGTGAAACCATCCTGACGGTGAATCATCACCAACGTCTTTTCATCAGCCGAAAGCTTAGGTGCAGCGTTGTAGTTACCAATAAAGGTCACTCGTTCGGCGCCGCCGCCGTTGACGCTGGTTTTGTAGACTTGCGGCTTGCCGCCACGGTCGGAGGTGAAGTAGATGGTCGAGCCATCCTTGCCCCAGAACGGTTCGGTGTTGATACCCGGGCCGCTGGTAACACGGCTCAGTTGGCGCGAAGCCATGTTCATCACGTAGATGTCCGGGTTGCCATCCTTGGACAGCACGAATGCCAGGCGTGAACCATCCGGCGACCAGGCTGGCGCGCCATTCAGGCCTTCGAAGTTGGTGATCTGCTCACGGCGACCGGTATCGATGTGCTGGACGAAGATCCGTGGACGCTTCTGTTCAAAGGACACGTAGGCGATACGCTTGCCATCTGGCGCGAAACGCGGCGACAGGATCGGCTCACGGGATTGCAGCAGCGTCACTGCACGCGCGCCGTCATAGTCGGAACGCTGCAAAGTGTAACGAGTGTTGTCTACCGAAAAACGCTCGGCCGTTACATAGAGCAAGCGCGTGGAGAAGGCACCCTTGATCCCGGTCAGTTTTTCAAACGACTGGTCGGAGATGTAGTGCGCCATGTCCCGCAGCTGATCCGTGGTGCCCGACACGCTGCCGGTCAGCACTTGCTGCTCGGTCGCGACGTTGAACAGGGTGTACTGGATCTGCAGGCGACCGCCGGCGGGCGTGATGCTGCCCACCATCAGGTACTGGGCGTTCAGCGCTTTCCAGTCACGGAAGATGACTTCGCTGGCCTGGGTCGGCTGGCTGATCATGTTGCCTTTGTCGATCGGTGCGTAGTAGCCGGAGTTGCGCAGGTCATCGCTGATAATCTGCGACATGTCGTCCGGCAGCACGCTGCCGCCCTGCCAGCCAAACGGCACAACGGCGATCGGGGTGGCCCGATCGCTACCGCTGGTGACCAGGATGTTCTTTTCATCCGCCGCCGCTATCCCTGCCATGCAGCAAATAACGACAAGCATTCCTCGAAGAAGGTTTCTCACAAGGCTAGATCCTCAGGTGTGAATGTCATCTTGAATGAACGGTAGGGAGCGAAGTCGCTTGGTTTCATTCCCTGCATCTCGGTCAACCGGCCAATGTTCTTGACCGCTGCTACCGCCGAACTGTCGAACGAACCGTCGCCACTGGACTTGGCCACGCTGACCGAAGTCACCGTACCGTCCGGCAACATGCCGATCTGCAGCACTACTGTCATGCCTTTACGTGCCGAAGGAGGACGGGTCCACCCTTCCGCTGCCCGTGAACGAATCAGGTCGTCGAAACTGCCCGCGACTTCATCACCACGTTCATCGGCCAAGGCTTGCTGGCGCTGCGGCGTGTCGGAAAGCAAATCGGCCAAGGCCTGGGCCTTTTTGTCTTCGGTCGATTTACGCGCTGCTTCCTGGGCCTTTTTCTTGGAGGCATCGGCGGCAGCTTTCTTCTTCGCATCGTCGGCGATCTTCTTCTTCGCCTCGTCAGCTTCAGCTTTCTTCTTGGCGTCGTCCGCGGCTTTCTTCTTCGCGTCTTCGACTATCTTTTTCTTCGCGTCTTCAGCGGCCTTTTTCTTGGCCTCTTCTTCGGCAGCCTTCTTGGCTTCTTCTTCAGATTTCTTCTTGGCTATATCAGCCAATTGTTTCTCTTCAGCCTTCTTGGCTTCGGCAGCTTTATCGGCTTTCTTGGCTTCATCAGCCTTTTGCGCCTCTGCAGCTTTCTTCGCCTCGTCAGCCTTTTTCGATTCCTCGGCCTTTTGAGCCGCCTCTTCTTTCTTTTGTTCCGCAGCAGCCTTCACCGCTTCCTGCTCGACCTTCTTCTGTTCCATCTGCTCGACTTCAGTCTGGCGCGCAGCCGACTTCTGGGCCTCACCCGCAATCTTCTGATTGGTCTGGGTGGTGGCCTGGCTTTTCGATTTCAGCTGATACAGGGTCGCCTGCACGATCGGCTTGGCTGGCGGCAGGTCCGGGGTCATGGCAAAGCTGACGAACAGCATGCCAAACACCAGGACGTGCAGGGCAATTGCCCAGACGCTAGGCCAGAAGTAGCTTTCCGAGGCGGACGGCTCTCGCTGTTGGTGCATCAGGGCGCCTCGGTAATCAAGCCAACATTACCGACCCCGGCCTTCTGCAGCCCGCCCATGGCGCCCATGACGGAGCCGTAGTCGACGACCTTGTCGCCGCGAATGAACACCTGGGTGTGCTTGCCACCTTCGTTGCCGGCGCGAATGATCTTGGTCACGGCATCAGTCATCTGCGGCAAGGTCATGGCCTTGTCCTGCTGTTTCTGAGTGTCGACTTCGCTGCCAAGGTTCCAGTAATAGGTCTTGTCAGCCTTGATCGAAATGGTCAGGACCTGGGTGTTGTTGTCCTGCGGCAAGGCTTCGCTGGAAACCTTGGGCAGATCAACCTTCACGCCCTGATTGAGCATCGGCGCGGTCACCATGAAGATAACCAGCAGCACCAGCATCACGTCGATGTAAGGCACTACGTTCATCTCGGCGACCGGCTTGCGCTTTTTGCGAGCTCGAGCGATTAAAGCCATTGGGAATTACCTGCTTATTCTTCGCTGGTGTGCACTTTACGGTGCAGGATCGCCTGGAATTCATCGGCGAAGGTGTAGTAACGGCTGATCAAGGTTTCGCCACGAGCGGCAAAACGGTTGTAGGCGATTACTGCGGGAATAGCTGCGAACAGGCCGATGGCGGTGGCGATCAGCGCTTCGGCGATACCCGGGGCCACGGTGGCCAGGGTCGCTTGCTGGGCCTGGGCCAGACCGCGGAAGGAGTTCATGATCCCCCATACGGTACCGAACAGGCCGATATACGGGCTGACGGAACCTACGGTGGCGAGGAACGGCAGGCTTTGCTCGAGCTTTTCTTCTTCCCGGGAGATGGCGACGCGCATGGCACGGGCCACGCCTTCCATGACCGCTTCCGGGTCAACGCCTGGCTGCTGGCGCAGACGGGAGAATTCCTTGAAGCCGGCGCGGAAGATCTGCTCGACGCCCGAATCCGGGTCCGGGTTGCTGCCCGCCTGGCGGTACAGCTTGGACAGGTCGATACCCGACCAGAAGCGCTCTTCGAAGCTCTCCAGGGCACGTCGACCAGCACGCAGCAGGTTGCTGCGCTGAAAAATCATGACCCAAGAGGTAACCGATGCGGCTACCAGGACCAGCATCACCAGTTGAACCACGACACTGGCATTGCTGACCAGGCTCCACATGGAGGAATGGTCGACGACGGTAGGTTCCACGCTAAATCTCCTGCTCTGAATGTTTACCCGCGCCGCTCACGCCGGCAAAGGCCGCGCGTAGAGTTTCGGGAATGGCCCGGGGTTTCAAACTATTGGTGCGAACACAGGCCACCAGGAACTGCCCCTCACAGAGCAGCGTTGCATCCGTAGCCCGCCTGACCTGCTGTTTAAAGCGCAGGCTGGCACGGTTCAATTCGGTTATTTCTGCGCTGACCAGCAGTTCATCGTCCAGTCGCGCCGGCGCGTGGTAACGCGCCTCGCTGGAATGCACGACAAACAACAGGTCCTCCCCTGCCAGCTGGGATTGGGCAAAGCCCAGCTCCCGTAGCCGCTCGGTTCGAGCCCGCTCCATGAACTTTAGGTAATTGACGTAATAAACGATGCCGCCAGCATCGGTGTCCTCGTAATAAACGCGACAGCGATGTGCGAACGACTGATCCCCGTTTTGCGCGCGCATACTCTAGTGCTTACTCCTCAGGTTGCCAATCCGGCCAGGCAACTGTTTTTCATTCTGTGGCACATTTCTAACGAAAGAATGACGACGCCAGCCACTAGGACAGCACAAACTCCGAATAAATCGAATCGCCAAGCGTTTTTAATCGTCTACTGCATCGAGGAATTCGTCTACTACGGGCATCTCGCCCAATCGTGACGGAATGTTTAACCCAAAGTGCAGATACGCATGCCGGGTGACCACACGCCCCCTTGGCGTGCGCATGATGTAGCCCTGCTGAATCAGATACGGCTCCAGTACATCCTCAATCGTATGCCGCTCTTCGCTGATGGCGGCGGCGAGGCTGTCCACGCCCACCGGGCCGCCGTCGAACTTCTCGATCATGGTCAACAGCAGGCGCCGGTCCTGGTGATCAAAGCCATGCTCATCCACATCCAGCAGGTTCAGCGCCAGGTCTGCCACGGGCTTGGTGATATGCCCCTTGGCCCGCACTTCGGCAAAGTCGCGCACCCGGCGCAGCAGACGGTTGGCAATCCGCGGGGTACCACGGGCGCGGCGGGCGATTTCAAAGGCGCCTTCCGGGTCCAGGGGCAAGCCAAGGATGCTCGCCGAACGGCTGACGATGGTGGCCAGATCCGCCGTGCTATAGAACTCTAGACGTTGAACAATCCCGAAACGGTCTCGCAGCGGGTTGGTCAGCATGCCCGCACGGGTGGTCGCACCCACCAGCGTGAACGGTGGCAGGTCGAGCTTGATCGAGCGCGCCGCCGGGCCTTCACCGATCATGATGTCCAGCTGGAAGTCTTCCATGGCCGGGTACAGTACTTCCTCGACGATGGGCGAAAGCCGGTGGATCTCGTCGATAAACAGTACGTCGTGGGGCTCCAGGTTGGTCAGCAGCGCCGCCAGGTCGCCCGGGCGCTCCAGCACGGGGCCGGAGGTGGACTTGATCGACACGCCCATTTCCTGGGCGATGATGTTGGCCAGGGTGGTCTTGCCGAGCCCGGGCGGGCCGAAGATCAACGTGTGGTCCAGGGACTCGCTGCGCCCGCGCGCGGCCTGGATGAACAGCTCCATCTGCTCGCGCACGGTGGGCTGGCCGATGTATTCGGCAAGGCTCAGGGGGCGAATCGCCCGGTCCTGGATTTCTTCACGATCACGAGGCCCGGTGGCCGCGATCAGACGATCAGCTTCAATCACTTAAATCATTCCCTTCAGGGCGCGGCGGATCATGTCTTCGCTGCTCAGGTTCTTGTCCTTGATGGCTGACACGGCCTTGCTCGCCTCTTGCGGCTTGTAGCCCAGGGAGATCAGCGCGCTGACCGCATCGCTTTCAGCGCTGGCCACCGGCACACCCGGCGCATCAGGCTGGTTGGGCACCAGGGCAAACATGCTCGGCACAACCTCCCAGGCCTTGAAGCGGTCTTTGAGCTCCACCAGCAGGCGCTCGGCGGTTTTCTTGCCAACGCCCGGTACCTTGGTCAGCGCGGACGTGTCCTGGGCCGACACACAGCGCACCAATTCATCCACTTCCAGGCTCGACATCAGCGCCAGCGCCAGCTTCGGCCCCACGCCGTTGAGGCGGATCAGCTCACGGAAAAAATCCCGGTCACGCTTGCCAACGAACCCATAGAGCAATTGCGCGTCTTCGCGCACCACCAGGTGAGTGTGCAGGGTCAGCGGTTCACCGACCGACGGTAAGCGGTAGAGGGTGGTCATGGGCACTTCAAGCTCATAACCCAGCCCGTTTACATCCAGAATCAGGTGCGGTGGCTGTTTCTCAGCCAGGGTGCCGCGCAAGCGTCCAATCACGTTCGAATCCTTAAGAATCGGCTCAAATCAAGGCCTGGCCGGTAATAACGCGGGCATGCCGGCCGACAGCACAGGCCGTTCATGCACCCCACGCAGAATGAATGCGCTGATGCTATCAGAGACGCAGCCGGCCGCCACGACTGCGTGCGGTCCCCAAGCCATGGGGCATCAGGCTGGAACGGGTATGGGCATGGCAAATGGCAATGGCCAGGGCGTCGGAGGCATCGATTTGCGGTTTGGCGGTGAGTTTGAGCATGTGCATGACCATCATCATCACCTGCTCTTTATTGGCAGCACCGGTACCGACCACGGCTTGCTTGACCTGGGTCGCGGTGTATTCAGCGATCTCCATGCCCTCCTCGGCTCCGGCCACGATGGCCGCACCGCGGGCCTGGCCGAGCTTCAGGGCGGAGTCGGCGTTTTTCGCCATGAACACTTTTTCGATGCCCATGGTCACCGGCCCATAGGTCTGGATCACTTCGCGCACGCCGCGATACACGATCTGCAAGCGCTCGGCCAACTCGCCGGCGCCGGTACGGATACAGCCCGACGCCACGTACACGCAGCCTCGCGGGGTCTGTTGGACCACGCCAAAGCCGGTGATTCGCGAACCGGGGTCGATACCTAGGATTAGAGTCATAACGCCTGCAGTTGGATAAAAAATTCTTGATATAGCCAAGATCAAAATGTGGGAGCGGGCTTGCTCGCGAAGGCGGTGTATCAGTCACCGTATTGACTGACTGACACGCCGCCTTCGCGAGCAAGCCCGCTCCCACATTAGATCTGCATCATCCGTCAGCCTAGCTGTTCAGCCACCGATTCCGGAATATCGGCATTGGAATAGACGTTCTGCACGTCATCCAGGTCTTCAAGCATGTCGAGCATCTTGAGTACCTTCTGCGCCCCGTCCAGGTCCAGCTCGGCGCTGGTGGTCGGCAGCATCACGATTTCCGCGTCGGTGCCTTTGAAACCAGCCGCTTCCAGGGCGTTACGCACTGAATAGAAGCCCGCGAACGAGGTGAACACGTCGATGGAGCCGTCTTCGTTGGTCACCACGTCGTCGGCATCGGCCTCCATTGCCGCCTCAATCAGCGCATCTTCATCCACGCCCGGCGCGAAGGAAATCTGCCCCTTGCGCTCAAACAGGTAGGCTACCGAACCGTCTGTGCCGAGGTTGCCGCCACATTTGCTGAACGCATGGCGCACGGCAGCCGCGGTACGGTTGCGGTTGTCGGTCATGCACTCGACCATCACCGCCACGCCACCCGGGCCGTAGCCTTCGTAGCTCAACTCGACCATGTCGTCTGTATCGGCCGCACCGGCACCACGGGCCACGGCGCGGTCGATGATGTCGCGGCTCATGTTGGCGCCGAGGGCCTTGTCCAGGGCCAGGCGCAGGCGCGGGTTGGAACCCGGGTCACCGCCACCCTGGCGCGCGGCAACGGTCAGCTCGCGAATCCACTTGGTGAAGATCTTGCCTTTCTTGGCATCCTGACGCTCTTTGCGGTGCTTGATGTTCGCCCACTTGGAATGGCCAGCCATAACACAACTCCGAAATTCTGTAGAAACCTGTCGATCCCGCCCCAGGCGGGACTTCCCTCTTTAACGTGCAGCCCTTGTAACGCAAAGGCGCATCCGAAGATGCGCCCTTAGCTGACAATGTAAAACCTTATCGCGCTTTCACGCTGCGGCCTTACTCAGCCTTTGGTGTCTCGCGCAGACGGATATGCAGCTCGCGCAGTGCCTTGGCATCCACCACACCCGGTGCTTGCGTCATGACGTCGGCAGCACTTTGGGTTTTCGGGAAGGCAATCACTTCACGGATCGACTGGGCACCGGTCATCAGCATCACCAGACGGTCCAGGCCAAAGGCCAGGCCGCCATGGGGTGGCGCGCCGTATTTCAGGGCGTCGAGCAGGAAGCCGAACTTCTCTTGCTGCTCATCTTCGTTGATGCCCAGCAGGCGGAAGACCGATTGCTGCATTTCCTTGCGGTGGATACGGATCGAACCGCCACCCAGCTCGGTGCCGTTGAGCACCATGTCGTAGGCACGGGACAGAGCGCCAGCCGGGTTGGCTTCCAGCTCTTGCGGCGTGCACTTCGGCGCGGTGAACGGGTGGTGCAGTGCGCTGAAGCTGCCGTCGTCGTTTTCTTCGAACATCGGGAAGTCGACAACCCACATCGGCGCCCACTGGCAGGTCAGCAGGTTCAGGTCGTTGCCGACCTTGATCCGCAGTGCACCCAGCGCTTCGCTGACGATCTTCGACTTGTCGGCACCGAAGAACACGATGTCGCCGTCAACTGCGCCAACACGATCCAGGATCACATTGAGGTTGGCTTCAGGGATGTTCTTGACGATTGGCGACTGCAGGCCTTCAACGCCCTTGGCGCGCTCGTTGACCTTGATGTACGCCAGGCCCTTGGCACCGTAGATGCCAACGAACTTGGTGTAGTCGTCGATCTGCTTGCGCGGCATGCTCGCAGCGCCAGGCACGCGCAGTGCGGCGATACGGCATTTCGGGTCGTTGGCCGGGCCGCTGAACACCTTGAAGTCGACATCTTTCAGTTGGTCTTCAACGTCAACCAGTTCCAGCGGGTTACGCAGGTCTGGCTTGTCGGAACCGTAACGACGCATGGCTTCTTCGAAGGTCATGTGCGGGAATTCGCCGAACTCCAGGTTCAGCACTTCCTTGAACAGGTTGCGGATCATCTGCTCGGTGATGCCCATGATCTCTTTTTCATCGAGGAAACTGGTCTCGATGTCGATCTGGGTGAATTCCGGCTGGCGGTCGGCCCGCAGGTCTTCGTCACGGAAGCACTTGGCGATCTGGTAGTAACGGTCGAAGCCGGCGACCATCAGCAGTTGCTTGAACAGCTGTGGCGATTGCGGCAAGGCGAAGAAGGAACCGGCGTGGGTACGGCTCGGCACCAGGTAGTCGCGGGCGCCTTCCGGGGTAGCACGGGTCAGGATCGGCGTCTCGACGTCGAGGAAGCCGTTCTCGTCGAGGAAGCGACGGATGCTGGTGGTCATGCGCGAACGCAGGCGCAGCTTCTCGGCCATTTCCGGGCGACGCAGGTCCAGGAAGCGATAACGCAGGCGGGTTTCTTCGCCAACGTCAGAGAACTCGTTCAGCGGGAACGGCGGAGTTTCCGACTCGTTCAGCACTTCCAGTTCGTAACCCAGCACTTCGATCATGCCCGACGCCATGTTGGCGTTGGTGGCACCGGCCGGACGCAGGCGAACCTTGCCGGTGATCTTCACGACGTACTCGCTGCGCACGCGATCGGCGGCGGCGAAGCTCTCGGCGCGGTCCGGATCGAACACCACCTGGGCCAGACCATCACGATCACGGATATCGAGGAAGATCACCCCGCCGTGGTCGCGGCGACGGTGAACCCATCCGCAAAGGGTGATTTCCTGACCTTCCAGGGTCTCGTTCAGTTGGCCGCAATAGTGGCTGCGCATCATGATAGTGGTTTCGCTTCTCGTAATTCGAAATTCGGTGGAGGCCCGCCTCATCACCGTACAGCTAAGTCAGGTGACGGATAATGCAGGAGCCTGCGCGTAGAGTTCAACTCAGTCTGCTTTGTCGCCGCCGGCCAGATTCTTCTTCGAACCGGTCTTGAAGTCGGTCTCGTACCAACCGTTGCCACTCAGGCGAAAGCCCGGCATGGACAACATCTTCTTGAGCTCCGGTGCCTGGCAGGCAGGGCAATCGACCAGCGGCGCTGCGCTGATCTTTTGAATGGCTTCCAACTGATGACCACAGGAAGCGCATTGATAGTCGTACATGGGCATGGAGATGTCTCGGCGATCAGATCATTACTGCGCCACGCCCTGCCCTGGCTCTATCCTGTGGGAAAGTCCCGGCATGCGCAGCAAAGCCCGGGATTATATCTGGTAAATCGAGGCTGTGCAGCCGTAGCGGCGCGCTGCTCTTTATATAGATGACTGCAGCAGGCTTCTGCCGGGCGCCCGACCCGGGGCAATCCCGGGACGGGCGCCCGGCACAAGGTTCATGCAGGGTCCGGCTGGACACTGGGCGCGACAAGCCGCCCTTTCAATACATGCACCACGCAAACCACCCTGACCAGACCGCTGAAGTTCTTTACACCGCCATAACGCAAGTGCACTTCCCGGTCCACGTAAGACAGCAGCGCACTGACCGAACACGTATTGATCCTGGCGATCTCCGCGAGGATATTCCAATACACCTCTTCGAGCCGCAAACACGTCGAAAAACCATTAAGCCGAACCGATCGGGACAATGGCCTGGCCAAGTTCATATCGAACCCCTTGGCAAAGGGATCTACCTTTATCTTGTGCAATCCGCACGTTTCCATAACTCCATTACCTGCTCCGCGTGACATACACTTGACACTCCATTGCCTGACGGCCACTCATGTTCTCGTTGGCCGTTGAGCTATAAAACATCAAGACGACAAGTGCAGCCAGAAGACAGGGAGCCGATCACCGTAGGACAAGCCAACGCGCGTATCAGGAAGCTCGCGGAATCGCGGAAATCGCCGGAAAGCAGGCATGCGAGGGGCGTCAGCTCGACGCCCTCCCGCCACCGGTGTTATTTGTTTTCGAGCAGGGAACGCAACATCCATGCGGTCTTTTCATGCACTTGCATACGCTGGGTCAGCAAGTCCGCCGTCGGTTCATCACTGACTTTATCCAACAACGGGAAGATACCCCGGGCTGTGCGAGTCACCGCTTCCTGGCCTTCGACCAGTTGCTTGATCATGTCTTCAGCGCTTGGCACACCCTCTTCTTCCTTGATCGAAGAAAGTCGCGCATACACCGAGTAGGCACCCGGTGCGGGAAAGCCCAGGGCACGAATACGCTCTGCGATTGAATCCACCGCCAGCGCCAGTTCGTTGTACTGCTCTTCAAACATCAAGTGCAGTGTACGAAACATGGGCCCCGTTACGTTCCAATGGAAGTTGTGGGTCTTCAGGTAAAGTACATAGGTATCGGAAAGCAGTCGCGAAAGTCCATCAACGATTGATTTACGGTCTTCTTCACTGATACCAATATCGATTGCCATGTGTTTCCCCTTCAATTGATAAAAATTCATTGATCAGGTGCAGGACCACTCTAGCAAGAGTGCCGGCCGTGCGCAGCCTGGCTGACCCTTTCGAGGTGCGGCAAATCGCCCCTTGCAGAGCGGGCTTGCCCGACAGGCAAGGCTTCAACAGCTACCGGAAAAATTACCCAGCACCTGCGAAAAAGCCTGCACCTGTCTAGGACAAGTGTTTGACGCAGAAATGCCGTGCCCCTTGTAACAGCCTGAAATGCTTGATTTGAGTAGGCACAGGCTTTGCTGTTAAATAGGCAGCGTGTCGCCGCCGATATTTTTCGCGGCAAGCGGCATAGGCTGATACCCGTGCACGTGCCCAACGCCTCCCATTGTTCAGAAGCGAACCGTGCCCGTCAGCTCTTCCTTGTGATCCGTCTTAACGTGAGTTAATCAAAATGTTGAAAATCGTCCACCTGCTAACGGGCGCTGCAGCTTTGCTGCTGTCCTTTATCCCCAGCCTGCGATCAGAGACCCTGCCTTACCTGCAGCAACCTGACGCTCTCTACCTGACCTTCTTTGGTCTTCTTAACCTGACACTGGCTCCAGTCATTCCATACTGGAACAAAGGCCCGCGTCATCAACTGCAAAACCTGGTCAGCGCCCTGCTGGTCCTGGCTGTTGTCGTGCAAACCCTCACCCTGCTGGCGCCTATGCCTGAAGTCGGTGGCCACCCGGCCGTCCTGCTCAGCCTGGCAATAGCACTGGTAGCCATCGTTCTTCATCTGGCCATCAGTTTTTACCGCTCCTCCCCGGCCGCTGCGTCGCAAAGCTACGACATGACCAACCGGGATACCGGGACCGTCAAGTGGTTCAACACCTCCAAGGGCTTCGGCTTTATTTCCCGGGATTCGGGCGACGATATCTTCGTCCACTTCCGGGCGATTCGCGGCGAAGGCCATCGCGTACTGGTGGAAGGCCAGCGCGTGGAGTTCTCCGTCATGAACCGTGACAAGGGGCTGCAAGCTGAAGATGTGATCGCCGCATTGCCGCGTCGCTGATTCCAGCACCCCGAAAAAAAGAAACCGCGATGCAGCCTGGCTGCATCGCGGTTTTTTTATGCCCGGGGGTTCAACCCCTGCCTTATTAATAATGAGGCGGCGGCGCCTCTTCCTCGGACGACTCGAACTGGCCGCCCATTTCTTCCTGGCGCTTGAGCAACGCAGTCATCTGCAACTGCAGGCGTTCCACGGCACGCTGCTGGGTGACCAGGATGTCATTCAGGGTCTCGATGGTGTCGTCCTGAAAGGCCAGGCGGCTTTCCAGGTCGGTCACGCGGGCTTGAAGATCCATGGCTCAAGCCTCCAGGAACGTGAAGTCGGCCGGCAGGATCTCGCGCAGGCGCGCACGAATTGCCACCACTTGCTCGTCACTGTAGGGCCTCGCCGGGTGCTTGCCCCAGACCGGCGCAGGCCAGGCCGCGTCGTCGCGCTTGCGTACGATCACATGCACGTGCAGTTGGCTGACCACATTACCCAAGGCACCGATATTCATTTTGTCGGCGCCGAACCCTTCGTTCAGCCACTGTGCCAGTGCCGTGCTTTCCTGCCACACCCGCTGCTGGTCGGCGACATCCAGTTGAAACACTTCGCTGATACCGTCAATGCGCGGCACCAGGATGAACCAGGGGTAATTCGAGTCATTGGAAAGCAGCAGCCGACACAGGGGGAAATCCCCGATAGGCAAGGTGTCTTGTTGAAGACGTGGATCTAAGGCGAACACAGCAGTCACTCCCGTTCGGCGGGTCAGGTTTCAGGCGCCCAGCATACCTGCGAATGCCAGTCGCTTCACGGCGAATGCGCGTGGCCGAATACGCGCCCAAACAGGACGCCACGAAAAAAAGCGCACCATTTCGAGACAGGCCAATATTTCAGCTACGCTAAATGACCAATGTATCCAATTCCGGTCAAAGTCGGGACGCAGAACATGCTTCAAGACCTTGAGCCAGACGGCTTTCAAAAGGCGAAGGCTGAACGGGAGCAGAAACGCAGTCAGTGAAGCACTGCACCAAAATGACCCATTTGTGCTTCAAAGGGATCCGCCAACTACCCACCGAACGGGGTGAACCGGTAACGTTTTGCTCTGGTACAGGTTTTATGCGCCACCAAACCGGAGTACGGCAGGCGCGTCAAGGCCAAACCAAACGGCGTAAAAAGCCCGTGCTTATGCGGTTTTTACAGGCCGTTGACACTTTTCACGAAAAAATCACATTCGGTTACGGGTTTGTGCACGCTTGTTGCATTCACACCCATATCGTCGACAACGGCACCGGCGGGAAGCAGGTGTTTCGCGACGGAAAATAACAGCGGTTCAATGCCTGACAGGGATGAGTTGAAACTTTCAGGGGTGACTTTTCCACCCCGCTTCCAAGGTTTTAAAACAGCATTGAAGTTGTCAGTCCGGTTACAAGTGGACTGTGAATTTGCGACATGGAGCTAGCAATTTACGACAGGCCCGTAAAGAAGCTGAAAGGATAGATGTGCAAGTATCGTCAATAATGTCTGCGTGATATAACTTTGCGCCGACACAAAAAAGAAAGAGCCGCCCAGACAAAAATATAGGTGGGACGGCAGTACTCTTCCTAAAACCAAAGGAGCAAATCACGATGCGCGTGATGAAGTGGAGCATGATCGCCCTGGCTGTTTCAGCAGGCACCTCGCAGTTCGCAATGGCGTCCTCCCAGGACGATTCCAAGGGCTTTGTTGAAGACAGCACTTTCAGCATCAACACTCGCCTCCTGAACTTTAGCCGCGACTTCCGTAACAATGACACCGGCAAGAGCCGCGTCGACGAAACCGGTCTGGGCTTCAACGGCCTGTACCAGTCGGGCTTCACCCAAGGCACCATCGGTGTGGGTGTCGACGTCATCGGTCTGTTGGGCGTCAAACTGGACAGCGGCAAGGGTCGTTCCGGCACTGGCCTGTTTCCAACTGGCTCCGACGGTCGCGCTCAGGATGATTACTCCAAGGGCGGCGGCGCAGTTAAGTTCCGTATCTCCGATACGGTCCTGAAAATCGGCGACCAGTACACCACCGCGCCTGTATTCGCTTCCGATGACAGCCGTCTGCTTCCTGAATTGCCACAGGGTATCTCGCTGACCAGCAACGAGATCAAAGGCCTGAAACTTGAAGGCGGTCACTTCACTTCGAGCGTGGCACAAGCCCAGACCTACCGCGACAGCCTGGGCCTGACAAAAACCGACTTCATCGGTGGTGTCTACGCCCTGACTCCAGAAGTCAGCGCCAGCCTCTACTACGCGAAGACCGAAGACTACTGGAAGAAAACCTACGCCAACCTGAACTGGACCCATGCGCTCAGCAATGAGCAGTCCCTGGCGGTCGACTTCAACATCTACAGCACCAAAAGTGATGGCGCTGGCCTGCAACGGGCTGAGAAAGACGGCACCACCAAACTGGACAACCGTGCCTACAGCTTGCAAGGCGCGTACACCATCCAGGCTCACACCTTTACCCTGGCCTACCAGAAGGTCAGCGGTGACGGTGACTACGGCTACGGCGTAGACGGCGGCGGCACGATCTTCCTTGCCAACTCCATCGCTCGTTCCGACTTCAACGCTGAAGACGAGAAGTCGTTCCAGGCTCGCTACGACCTGAACATGGCGACTTTCGGCGTACCAGGCCTGAGCTTCATGACTCGCTACGTCAAAGGTACCGGCGCCAACACCGCCGACACCTCGAACGGCAAAGAGTGGGAACGTGACATCGAAGCCAAGTACGTGATCCAGAGCGGCCCGGCAAAAGACCTGAGCCTGCGCGTGCGTCAAGCCACTTATCGCTCCAGCGATGGTGTGTACTACGGTTCGGCGTCCATCGACGAACTGCGTCTGATCGCGCAATACCCGCTGAACATCTTGTAATTGGCAGTTTGATTACAACGATGACTTAGGGTTTCGGCCCTAACTAAAAAGCCGCTCACTTGTTCGCAAGTGAGCGGCTTTTTTATTGCAACTTAATCTCAACAACCGGATAACTAGCAAGCTAACTATCTAGTTTAATCCTGCGTAACAAACCTGACACATCGGCCAGGTTTAATCATCCAGTCACACTATTACTTCCCAGCACTTTCCTGCATGACGCGAATAACCCGTTGTGGAAACGGAATATCAATCCCCGCCGCTTTCAAACGGTCACGTGCCAGTTCATTGAACATGAACATCACATCCCAGTAATCCGAAGTCTTGGTCCAGACTCGCAGGGATACCGTGATCGAACTGTCGCCCAAGGTCGAAACTACCGCTGCCGGCGCAGGATCAGCCAATACACGTGGATCCTTGGCCAGTTCCAGCAGCACTTCACGTGCTTTCTGCAGGTCGGCTTCATAGTCGACCCCCACGTCAAACACCACCTTGCGGGTCGGCTGACGGTTGGTGTTGGTGATGAGGCCGTTGGACAGGCTGCCGTTCGGGATGATCACCGTCTTGTTGTCGCCGGTGCGCAACACGGTGTGGAAGATCTGGATGCTGTCGACGGTACCGGAAGTGCCCTGGGCTTCGATCCAGTCACCAATGCGGAACGGACGGAACAACAGAATCAGCACGCCGCCGGCGAAGTTCGCCAGGCTGCCTTGCAAGGCCAGGCCGATGGCCAGGGTGGCGGCGCCGATCGCGGCAACGAACGAGGTGGTTGCGACGCCGATCATCGAGGCCACGTTGACCACCAGCATGACCTTGAGCGCAATGTTCGCAAGGCTGGTAATGAAGTGTTGCAGCGCCAGGTCAGCATTACGCAACGCCAGCAAACGCCCTACCCGGTGGGTCAAGACGTTGATCAGCCACCAACCAATGGCCAGGGTGACCACGGCCAGCAAAAATCGGCTGCCGTATTCCATGATCATCGGTAACCACGACTCCGAGGTCTTGATCAAGTGATCCACTTCAGCGTTCAAGTCCATCTACATTCTCCTGTTTGCCGGATGTGCGGCCTTATCACTCCCCACATAACAAATGAGCCCCGAAGGGCTCAATCGTTTCTGCAGGTTCTGGGCGTGGGACGTCAAAAACGTCCACAGGTTCCCGAGGGGTCCACTCAGTCGCGGAAGTTATTGAACTGCAGCGGCATGTCGAAGGTCTTGGCGCGCAGGGCAGCAATGGCCTCCTGCAAATCGTCACGCTTCTTGCCGGTGATACGCACCTGCTCGCCCTGGATGGCGGCCTGGACCTTGAGCTTGGCGTCCTTGACGTGAGCGACGATTTTCTTCGCCAGCTCCTTGTCGATGCCTTCCTTGAGCACGGCTTCCTGCTTCATCAGCTTGCCGGACGCATAGGCATCCTTGATTTCAAGGCACTGTGCATCGATCTTGCGCTTGACCAGAGACAGCTTGAGGATCTCAATCATCGCTTCCAGCTGGAAGTCGGCTTCCGCGGTCAGGTTGACGGTCAGCTCCTTTTCCTTGAACTCGAAGCTGCCCTTGCCCTTCAAGTCATAGCGGCGATCCAGCTCCTTGACGGCGTTCTCGACGGCGTTGGTGACTTCATGTTTGTCCAGTTCGGATACCACGTCGAACGACGGCATGTAATTTCTCCAATAAAAAAGGGGCGCGGCTCAGTAGAGATGGAGCACGCCCGGGCTAAAATGCCCGGGCATTATAGCGGTTCTTTCGCCTCGTTCACTGCGGGCAGCCTTACGGAGTAAAAACTGATGTCGACCACCTGGCACGTCCTCGGCGCCGGCAGCCTCGGAACACTGTGGGCCGCCCGCCTGGCCCGCGCCGGGCTGCCCGTGCGCCTGATCCTGCGGGATCACAGGCGGTTGGCGAGCTATCAGACGGCCAATGGCCTGACCCTGGTCGAGCAAGGCGTGGCTCACACCTACCCGGTCGTCGGCGAAACCTCCGACAGCCCTGGGCCAATTCATCGCCTGCTGGTGGCATGCAAGGCCTACGACGCCCAGGAAGCCGTCGCACAGCTGGAACATCGACTGGTGCCGGACGCCGAACTGATCCTGCTGCAAAACGGCCTCGGCAGCCAGGACGCAGTCGCCGCCCAACTGCCCCAGGCACGCTGCATCTTCGCCTCCAGCACCGAAGGCGCGTTTCGCGAGAGTGACTGGCGAGTAGTGTTTGCCGGCCATGGCTACACCTGGCTGGGGGATGCTCGGCACCCTACTCCGCCGCTGTGGCTGGATGACCTGCAAGCCGCCGGCATTCCCCATGAGTGGAGCACCGACATCCTCACCCGCCTGTGGCGCAAACTGGCCCTGAACTGCGCCATCAACCCGCTGACCGTGCTTTACCAATGTCGCAATGGCGAGCTGCAAGCCCATCAGTGCGAAGTGGCCACCCTGTGCGCCGAACTCGCCGACCTGCTGGAATGCTGCGGCCAACCCGCCGCCGCAGAGGATTTGCACAGCGAAGTGGAACGGGTAATCCAGGCCACGGCGGCCAATTACTCCTCGATGTACCAGGACGTGGCCGGTGCCCGACGCACCGAAATCAGCTATTTGCTGGGCTACGCCTGCCAGGCGGCCGCCCGTCACCAACTGAGCTTGCCGCACCTGCAACAACTCCAGGCGCGCCTGGTACGGCAACTGTCTGCGCGCGGATTGCCCAGCGACTGAAGCACGCGCTACCCTGCCTGCTTGTTCCTTTGCAGCGAAAACCTTGATGCCACTGCGCCAGCGTCTCGAAAATCTACCGGTTGGGCAGAAACTGCTGGCGGCCCTGCTGGTTTTGTTGACCACCGTCTTGCTGGTGGCCAACCTGACCTTTATCAGCGCCGCCTACTGGATCTCCCAGGAAAGCATGGCGCCCCAGGCCTTGCAGGCCATCGGTCGGCTGGTGTCCAACCCGTCGCTCGCCGCCGAGTCCCTGGACTCACCGCTCAAGGCGCAAACCCTGCTGGATGAACTGACCAGCTACTCGCCATTGCGGGCTGCGGCCTTATACGACGGAGACGGCACGCGCCTGGCCCAGCTGCAACATGCCAATCGCCTGCACCTGCCAGATAATTTCCGGGACATTGAAACCTGGCGTACCACCGAATTTCGCAGCAACCAGGTGATCACCCTGCCCCGTGCCGGCAAACCGTCCGGGCACTTGCTGCTGGTGGCCAGCAGCGAACTGCCGGTGGCTTTCTATACCGGGACCTTCACCGCCAGCCTGGGTATCCTGATCTTCAGCGTGCTGCTGTGGCTGGTGATCGCCCGGCAGATCAAGCGCCTGATTACCCGGCCGATCCACGAACTGGAAGAATTGTCGCGCCAGGTCACCCGGGAAGAGAACTACGCCCTGCGCGCCGGTCGCGGCAACCATGATGAAATCGGCAGCCTCGCCGAAGCTTTCAACACCATGCTCTCGCGCATTGAAGCCCGTGAGCAGCAACTCAAGCGCGCGCGAGACGATTCCCAGGCCGCCTACGATCAAGCCCAGGGCCTGGCGGAAGAAACCCGCCACACCAATCGCAAGCTGGAACTGGAAGTGCAGGTGCGCAGCAAGATCGAAAAAAAGCTCACCGGCTTCCAGAACTACCTCAACAGCATCATCGACTCGATGCCCTCGGCGCTGATCGCCCTCGACGAACAACTCTACGTCACCCAGTGGAACCAGGAAGCCAGCGCACTTTCCGGGACCCGCCTGGACGAGGCGCTGAACCAGCCGATTTTCCTCGCCTTCCAGCCGCTCAAGCCGTTCCTGCCGCAGATCAAGGCCACGGTAGAGCAACACACCGTAGAGCGGATCGAGCGCGTTACCTGGGTCAAGGATGACGAACCCAAGCACTACGCCCTGACCTTCTATCCGTTGATGGGCGGTGCCGGACGCGGCGTGGTGATCCGGATCGACGACATCACCCAGCGCCTGTCCCTGGAAGAAATGATGGTGCAGTCAGAGAAAATGCTCTCGGTCGGTGGCCTGGCCGCCGGCATGGCGCACGAAATCAACAACCCGTTGGGAGCGATCCTGCATAACGTGCAGAACATTCGCCGCCGGTTGTCCAACGAACTGCCGAAAAACCTCGAGCACGCCGAACAGGCGGGCATAGACCTGGACTCGGTCAACCGCTACCTGCAAAGCCGCGAAGTGCCACAGTTGCTCGACGGCATCCAGCAGGCTGGCGCCCGGGCGGCGAAAATCGTCACTCATATGCTCAGCTTCAGCCGCCGCAGCAACCGGCAGATGGCGCCGTGCGACTTGCCGGCCTTGATCGATCAGGCCGTGGAAATTGCCGGCAACGACTTCGACCTCACCGTCGGCTTCGACTTCAAGGGCCAGGCGATCATCCGCCAGTTCGACCCGCAACTGGGCCCGGTCCCCGGCACCGCCAACGAACTGGAGCAAGTACTGCTCAACCTGCTGAAAAACGCCGCCCAGGCGATTCACCAGCGCGAAGACGGCAGCGAGCCCGGCCGGATCATCCTGCGCACCCGGCTCAACCCGCCGTGGGCAGAAATCCAGGTGGAAGACAACGGCATCGGCATGAGCGAGAACGTGCGCAAACGCACGTTTGAGCCATTCTTCACCACCAAGGAAATCGGCCAGGGCACCGGGCTTGGGTTGTCGGTTTCGTATTTCATCATCACCAACAATCACAAGGGGCAGATGGAAGTGCATTCGACCCTTGGCCAGGGTACCTGCTTCACCTTGCGTCTGCCCCTGGCGGGCAGCCAATTGCCACCCAACGAACTCACTCAACTGGAGCGCTAACCATGGGCTTTCGCCTGTCGAAAATTTACACCCGTACCGGCGACAAGGGCGAAACCGGCCTGGGCGACGGCCGCCGCGTGCCCAAGGACCATCCACGGGTGGAGGCGATTGGCGAGGTGGATGCGCTGAACAGCCAGTTGGGTTTGTTGCTGGCGGGATTGGAGGAACAAAGCGGGCAGCATCCAGCGTTGAAGGATGTGATCGAGGTGCTGACACCTTGCCAGCATCGTCTGTTTGACCTGGGCGGCGAATTGGCGATGCCGGTGTACAAGGCGCTGAACGCGGCGGAAGTCGACCGGCTTGAGGCGGCGATCGATCGCTGGAATGAAGAGGTCGGGCCGCTGGAGAACTTCATTCTGCCGGGTGGTTCGGCGTTGATTGCCCAGGCCCATGTATGCCGAAGCCTGGCTCGCAGTGCGGAGCGCCGGTGTCAGCACCTGAATGCAGAGGAACCGCTGGAAGGCGTCGGGTTGGCGTACATCAACCGGCTGTCGGACTTGCTCTTTGTGGCAGCCAGGGTGATTGCCAAGCGCCAGGGCGTTGCAGAGATCTTGTGGCAGGCGGCGGCAAAGCCGCACTGACGCTTACTGACCGATTGCAACCTGTGGCGAGGGAGCTTGCTCCCTCGCCACAACAGCTCCCCTCGCCACTCGCCAGGGTTATGCCTAAACCTCAGGCCAGAACGCCCGAATCCCCGCCACACCTTGAGCACCAGCCTCCCAGGCCTTTTCCCGCTCAGCAGGACCCACCCCACCGAGCAAGAACACCGGCTTGCTGAACCCACTGATCAACTGCTGTGCCTGCTCCCAGCCCAACGGCTCGGCATCAGGATGAGTCTGGGTCGGCTGCACCGGCGACAAGGTGACGAAATCCACGTCCATCAACTCCGCCAAGGCTAATTCCTCAGCATTGTGGCAAGACGCCGCCAACCAGCGATCCTTCGGCAAAGGACGTCCCTTGCTGGCGTACTTGCGCAGTTGCGCCGAGGTCATATGCCAGCCGGCCGCGGGAAAATCCCCCAGCCATTCAAACGGCCCCTTGAGCATCAGTTGCGCCTTGCCCGCACACAGGCCCACGGCGTCCACCGCCAGGTCACGGTACTTGGGGTCGTAACCGTTGGGGGCACGCAGCTGAACCAGTTTGATGCCACCAGCGATGGCTTTTTGAATACCGCGCAGCAGGACGGGTGTCTCCAGCTCGCCCGGAGTGATCAAGTAGTCAGCCGGTAAACGCGCCGCCGCAACGATCGGCGCATTGGCTGCCGGAAACTCATAGTTCGGCAGGTCCCGCTGGGCCACCCACTCAAGGGGTTGGCCTTCGGCACCGTGGGGCTCGCCGGTAAAGGCCGAGACTTCCCAGACATCCAGCAACACCTGTTTGTCCGGGTAATCATGCTGCACCTTGATCAACGGGCGAGCCGCCGTGACCTGGATGCCCAGCTCCTCCTGCAATTCACGGGACAGCGCGGTAGCGACCGACTCATCGGCCTCCACCTTGCCACCGGGAAACTCCCAGAGGCCGCCCTGATGCTGGGTATCGGCGCGGCGCGCCAGCAGAATCCTGCCGTCGACACCCCGGATGACCGCTGCTGCTACATGAACTCGTTTCACCGCACTATTTCCTCTGAATCGGTTTGAAGACCTGCCTGGTATCAGGTGCGGTATTCCGCATTGATCTTCACGTACTCGTGGGACAGGTCAGTGGTCCAGATGGTTTCGCTGCACTCACCGCGACCCAATTCGATCCGGATGGTGATTTCTTCCTGCTGCATCACCGCCGAACCCTGGGCTTCGGTGTACGTCTCGGCCCGGGCGCCACGACTGGCGATGCACACTTCGCCGAGGAACACGTCGATCTTGCTCACGTCCAGGTTCGGCACGCCGGCACGGCCCACAGCGGCCAGGATACGGCCCCAGTTCGGGTCGGAGGCAAACAGCGCGGTCTTGATCAGCGGCGAGTGAGCCACGGTGTAACCGACATCCAGGCATTCCTGGTGGTTACCGCCGCCGTTGACTTCAACCGTCACAAACTTGGTGGCGCCTTCGCCGTCGCGCACGATGGCCTGGGCCACGTCCATGCACACTTCGAACACCGCCTGCTTCAACGCTGCGAAATACGCGCCGTTGGACGAGGTGATTTCCGGCAGGTCAGCCTGGCCGGTGGCGATCAACATGCAGCAATCGTTGGTCGAGGTGTCGCCGTCGATGGTGATGCGGTTGAAGGACTTGTTGGCGCCGTCGAGCATCAGGTTTTGCAGCACGTCACGGGAGACTTTGGCGTCGGTGGCGATATAGCCCAGCATGGTCGCCATGTTCGGGCGAATCATGCCGGCGCCTTTGCTGATGCCCGTGACGGTAACGGTCACGCCTTCGTGCACAAACTGACGGCTGGCGCCTTTTGGCAGAGTATCGGTGGTCATGATCCCGGTAGCCGCAGCCGCCCAGTTATCCACCGACAGGTCATCCAGCGCTGCTTGCAACGCGCCTTCGATTTTCTCTACCGGCAGCGGCTCACCGATCACACCGGTGGAGTACGGCAGCACCTGGCTGGCGTCTACGCCGGTCAGCTCCGCCAGCTTGGCGCAGGTGCGGGCAGCGGCGGCCAGGCCAGGCTCGCCGGTCCCGGCGTTGGCATTGCCGGTGTTGGTCAACAGGTAACGCACCGGGCCTTCGACACGCTGCTTGGCCAGAATCACGGGCGCGGCGCAAAACGCGTTCAGGGTGAACACACCCGCGACGGTCGAGCCTTCGGCACAGCGCATCACCACCACATCCTTGCGCCCCGGGCGCTTGATGCCCGCCGAAGCGATACCGAGTTCAAAACCGGCAACCGGGTGCAACGTGGGCAAAGGACCAAGACCAACAGCCATGAATGCGCTCCTAAAAATATTGGGTGTGTACCCCGTCGCTATCGACGGTGACGAAATGGCAAAACGCCGCGACGGCTGATGCCGGTCGCGGCGCGGGGGTGTTGCAGCGTCAGGCGAAAATCTTAGTTGATTTCGCCGTGGCAGTGTTTGAACTTCTTGCCCGAACCGCACCAGCACAGTTCGTTGCGGCCCAGCTTCTGTTCGTTGCGCACCGGGGCCTGGGCCAGGGCCACATCGACCTCTTCGCCCAATACTTCCGGAGCCTCAAGACCAGGCGCTTCGTCGTGCTGGAACTGCATGCGCGCAGCCAGTGCCTCGGCTTCCTGACGCAGGCGGGCTTCTTCCTCGATCGGGTCTTCGCGACGCACCTGAACGTGGGACAGCACACGAATCGAATCGCGCTTGATCGAATCCAGCAGTTCGGAGAACAGCGTGAACGACTCGCGCTTGTACTCCTGCTTCGGGTTCTTCTGGGCGTAGCCACGCAAGTGGATGCCGTGACGCAGGTGGTCCATGGTCGACAGGTGGTCTTTCCACAGGTCGTCCAGCACGCGCAGTACGATTTGCTTCTCGAAGGTGCGCAGTGCTTCGGCACTCGCCTGCTCTTCTTTCTCGTTGTACGCGGCCAGCAGCTCGGTCATGAGCTTCTCGCGCAGGGTTTCTTCGTACAGGTGGTCGTCTTCGTCGAGCCATTGCTGGACCGGCAAGTCGACACCGAAGTCGCTCTTCAACGCAGCTTCCAGGCCGGCAACATCCCACTGCTCAGGCAGGGACTGTGGCGGGATATGGGCGCTGACGGTGGCGTTGAGCACGTCCTGGCGGAAATCGGCAATGGTCTCGCCGATGTTGGTGGCAGCCAACAAACTGTTACGCATGTGATAAATCACTTTACGCTGTTCGTTGTTGACGTCATCGAACTCGAGCAGTTGCTTACGAATGTCGAAGTTACGGCCTTCTACCTTGCGCTGGGCCTTCTCGATGGCGTTGGTCACCATGCGGTGTTCAATCGCCTCACCGGACTGCATGCCCAGGGCTTTCATGAAGTTCTTCACCCGATCCGAGGCGAAGATGCGCATCAGGCTGTCTTCCAGGGACAGGTAGAAACGGCTGGAACCGGCGTCACCCTGACGACCGGCACGACCACGCAGCTGGTTGTCGATACGGCGCGATTCGTGACGCTCGGACGCGATCACCTGCAAGCCGCCGGACTCCAGCACTTGCTGGTGGCGCTTCTGCCAGTCGGCCTTGATCTGCGCGATCTGCTCAGGGGTCGGGTTGTCCAGGGACGCAACTTCCACTTCCCAGTTACCGCCCAACAGGATGTCGGTACCACGACCGGCCATGTTGGTGGCGATGGTCAGTGCGCCCGGGCGACCGGCCTGGGCAATGATCTCGGCTTCTTTTTCGTGGAACTTGGCGTTGAGGACCTTGTGCTCGATGCCTTCCTTGGCCAGCAAGCTGGACATGTGCTCGGAAGTTTCGATGGTGGCAGTACCCACCAGCACTGGACGGCCCTGGGCCATGCATTCCTTGATGTCGGCGACGATTGCAGCGTATTTCTCGTCGGCGGTCAGGAACACCAGGTCGTTGAAGTCTTTACGCGCCAGCGGCTTGTTCGGCGGGATAACCATCACCGACAGACCGTAGATCTGGTGGAACTCGAACGCTTCGGTGTCGGCTGTACCGGTCATGCCGGACAGTTTGTTGTACAGACGGAAGTAGTTCTGGAAGGTGGTCGAGGCCAGGGTCTGGCTTTCAGCCTGGATGTTCAGGGCTTCCTTGGCTTCGATCGCCTGGTGCAGGCCTTCCGACAAACGGCGACCCGGCATGGTACGACCGGTGTGTTCGTCGACCAGTACGACCTGGCCGTCCTGCACGATGTATTCAACGTTGCGATGGAACAGCTTGTGGGCACGCAGGCCGGCATATACGTGGGTCAACAGGCCCAGGTTGTGCGCCGAGTACAGGCTCTCGCCTTCGGCCAGCAGGCCGATCTGGGTCAGCATGTCTTCGACGAACTGGTGACCGGCTTCGTTGAGTTCGACCTGGCGGGTCTTCTCGTCGATGGTGAAGTGACCTTCTTTGGTCACCACGCCTTCCACTTCCTCGATGTGTTGCTCAAGGCGCGGGATCAGCTTGTTGATCTCGGTGTACAGGCGCGAGCTGTCCTCGGCCTGGCCGGAAATGATCAGCGGGGTACGGGCTTCGTCGATCAGGATGGAGTCGACTTCGTCGATCACGGCAAAATTGAGTTCGCGCTGGAATTTTTCTTCCATGCTGAACGCCATGTTGTCGCGCAGGTAGTCGAAACCGAATTCGTTGTTGGTACCGTAGGTGATGTCGGCAGCGTAGGCGGCGCGCTTCTCTTCCGGCGGCTGGAACGGCGTGACAACGCCGACGGTCAGGCCGAGGAATTCGTACAGCGGACGCATCCAGTTGGCATCCCGGCGGGCGAGGTAGTCGTTCACCGTCACAACGTGCACGCCCTTGCCGGACAATGCGTTGAGGTAAACGCCCAGGGTAGCTACCAGGGTCTTGCCTTCACCGGTACGCATTTCGGCAATCATGCCTTCATGCAAGGTCATGCCGCCGATCAACTGGACGTCGAAGTGGCGCATGCCCATGACACGCTTACCGGCTTCGCGGGCGACCGCAAAGGCTTCGGGAAGCAGCTTGTCGAGGGTTTCACCTTTGGCTATGCGGGCCTTGAACTCTTCGGTCTTGGCGCGCAATTGCTCGTCCGAAAGGGCAACCATCTGCTCTTCGAAGGCATTGACCAGCTGCACCGTCTTGAGCATGCGTTTGACTTCGCGCTCATTCTTGCTTCCAAAAAGTTTCTTTAACAAAGGCGCAAACATATCGGCAGGTTCTTCCACACATAGGGATGGAGGGCGCCCCGTGAGTCGCCCGAGCAGCCCTCACGGCCGCATGCGAACGAGCATTCTACCCGGAAACGTGGGTGAGGAAAGTGGCGTTATTCCACGATGCTGGCACGGCGCTCTTGGAGGGCTTGTTTAAAATAAGGGCTTTTTGCTGAACTTCAACCCATTCGGGCAATAAGTTACTCGTTGATTTAATGGATAAACTGCCGGTAATGCAATGGCGGCGGTGTCGCAGACGCTTTCTGCTACCATGGCCTCTCTGTTACTTAAGGTGTCTAGTCATGGCATTTCGCCCTCTTACGGCCCGAGCTCCCGCCGTGTTGCTTCGCGAAGCCAAGCCTTTAAAAGCCATCTTCGGCCATGCGCAACGCCTTGGTCATCTGCAACGCCTGGTAGAAAGCCAACTGCAGCCCGCCGCTCGCGAACACTGCCATGTGGCCTCGTGGCGCGAAGGCAATCTGCTGCTGATCGTCACCGACGGCCATTGGGCGACGCGCCTGCGCTACCAGCAGAAACGTTTGCAGCGCCAATTGATGGCCTTCGACGAATTCGCCAGCCTGACGCGCATCCAGTTCAAGGTGCAACCGCCGACCGTGCCGCAAGGTGCGGTGGGGCATACGATGGATTTGTCGGAAATCGCCGCCGAAACCATTCAGGCCACCGCAGACGGGATTACCGATCCGAACTTACGCGCTGCGCTGGAGCGGCTGGCCGCTCACGCCAAACCCAAAACCTGAGACCGGCGCAGAACCAAGTGTGGGAGCGAGCTTGCTCGCGAAGGTGGCGTGTCAGTCACTGGATATATTGACTGATCCACCGCTTTCGCGAGCAAGCCCGCTCCCACATTTGATCCCATCGTTATTTACGTTTGCTGCCGCCTAACAAAGACCCCAGTAACCCGCGCACCAACTGCCGGCCCATCTGATTGGCCGCCTGTTGCATCGCCGATTTCAGTGCCTTGCCTGCCGTAGTACCGAGGAAAGCACCGGCCTTGTCGGTAAAGCTTGGCTCTTCAGCGGCGGGCGTCGAATCCTCTTGCGGGCCCAAGTCCTTGCGCGCCATCAACACTTCGTACGCCGACTCACGGTCAATCGGCTTGTCATAACGCCCCTGCAATGGCGAACTGGCAATCAGTGCTGCCCGCTCAGCTTCGCTCAGTGGCCCGATCCGCGATTGCGGCGGTGCTACGAGTACGCGTTGGACTACTTCAGGCGTCCCCTTTTCCTGCAAGGTTCCCACCAATGCCTCACCTGTACCCAACTCGGTCAGCACCGCCAGCGCATCAAATGCCGGATTGGGCCGAAAACCATCGGCCACCGCCCGCAGGGACTTCTGCTCCTTGGTGGTGAACGCCCGCAGCCCGTGCTGGATGCGCAAGCCGAGTTGCGCCAGCACGGTGTCCGGCAAGTCCCCGGGAGACTGGGTGACGAAATACACACCGACGCCTTTCGAGCGAATCAGCCGCACCACTTGCTCCAGGCGATCCTGCAGGGCCTTGGGGGTGTCGGCAAACAACAGATGCGCCTCGTCGAAAAACAGCGCCAGCAGCGGCTTGTCGGCATCGCCACGTTCCGGCAGTTGCTCGAACAGTTCGGCCAACAGCCAAAGCAGGAAGGTCGCGTAGACCTTCGGCGCCTCATGCACCAGCCGGCTGGCGTCCAATAGATGAATACGCCCGCGGCCGTCACTGGCCGGTTGCAGGATGTCTTCGAGTTGCAGCGCCGGCTCGCCGAACAACGCTTCGGCACCCTGCTGCTCCAGCACCGCCAGGCGCCGCAACAGCGCCTGGCTGGAACCGGTGGTCATCAAGGCCGCGTCTTCCCCGAGCAACTCCGGGTGATAGCGCAAATGGTTCAGCAGCGCCTTGAGATCCTTGAGGTCAAGCAACAACAGGCCTTCACGATCGGCCACCTTGAAGGCTGCGTAGAGGGCCGATTGCTGGCTGTCGGTGAGCTCCAACAGGCTGCCGAGCAACAGCGGGCCCATTTCACTCATGGTGGTGCGCAACGGATGACCGGACTGGCCGTGGATATCCCACAACGTCACCGGATACGCCTTGGGCGTGTAATTAAGGAAAGGCATGCCGGCTATGCGCTCGGCGACCTTGCCCTGAGGGTTGGCCGCAGCGCCCAGGCCACACAGGTCACCCTTGATATCGGCGGCAAATACCGCGACGCCGGCGTCGCTGAAGGCTTCCGCCAGGCGCTGCAAGGTCACGGTCTTGCCGGTGCCGGTGGCGCCTGCGATCAGGCCGTGGCGGTTGGCCAGGCGCATCGACTGGGCAATCGGCTGGCCCTGAAGATCTGCACCAATAATGAGTTGCGAGGAGTCAGGCATTTTGTCACCCATGGTTAATCTTTGGCGCTGAATGGTCGATACAGATAAAGCGAGAGACCCAAAAAGTCTTGGAAAAACAGGCCGGATAATTCCTGCAGGAGCAGATGGAAATATCACACTTTTTTTGACGCAGCCATTCCGCGCGCCCCAGAAGGACGTGCATCGGATATTAAGACCATAGCGGACCCCACAAGCCATGAATAAAAATCTGCGTTTCAGCCATAAAATCCTGCTTGCCGCCGCTCTTGTCGTCATTGCCGCCTTTGCGTTGTTTACCCTCTACAACGACTACTTGCAGCGTAATGCGATTCGCGACGACCTGAACAACTACCTGCATGAAATGGGCGATGTCACTGCCAGCAACATCCAGACCTGGCTTACCGGGCGCATAGTGCTGATAGAAAGCGCCGCACAGAACATCGCCATCAACCCGGATTCAACCAGCGTCGCCAGCCTTCTGGAACAGAAGGCCCTGACGTCCTCGTTCATGGCCACATACCTTGGCGACAGCAAGGGCGGCTTCGTCATCCGCCCCGATACCAAGATGCCCGACGGCTTCGACCCACGGGTACGCCCCTGGTACAAGGGCGCGCAGGGCAGCAACGGCTCAACCCTGACCGAACCCTACATTGACGCGGCCACCGGCCAGTTGATCATCTCCATCGCCACCCCCAGCAGCAAGGCCGGCCAGAGTGTCGGCGTGGTGGGCGGCGACCTGAGCCTGCAAACCCTGGTAGACAACATCGGTGCCCTGAACTTCGGCGGCATGGGTTATGCCTTCCTGGTCAGTGCCGACGGCAAAGTGCTGGTACACCCGGACAAGAGCCTGGTGATGAAAACCCTGGCCGACGTCTATCCGAACAACACCCCCCGAATCAGCAGCGACTTCAGTGAAGTCGAGGTAAACGGCAAGACACGTATCGTCACCTTTACCCCGATCAAGGGCCTGCCCTCGGTGAACTGGTACCTCGGCCTGTCGGTGGATAAAGATAAATCCTTCGCCATGCTCAGCGAATTCCGCACCTCGGCGATCATCGCCACGATCATCGCCGTGGTCATCATCATCGCCCTGCTGGGCATGCTGATTCGCATCCTCCTGCAGCCACTGCACATCATGACCCGCGCCATGGAAGACATCGCCGACGGTGAAGGCGACCTGACCCGCCGCCTGACCATCCAGAACCACGACGAATTCGGCGTGCTTGGCAGCGCTTTCAATCGCTTCGTGGAGCGGATTCACACCTCGATTCGCGAAGTTTCCTCGGCCACCGAGCAGGTCAATGAAGTGGCCCTGCGGGTGGTCAGCGCCTCCAATTCCTCAATGGTCAATTCCGACGAGCAGGCCAACCGGACCAACAGCGTCGCGGCCGCGATCAACGAGCTGGGGGCCGCCGCCCAGGAAATCGCCCGCAACGCCGCACAGGCCTCCAACCAGGCCAGCGATGCCCGGCACTTGGCCGAAGACGGTCAGCAAGTGGTGGAACGCAATATCAAGGCGATGAACCAGTTGTCGCAGATGATCAGCGCCTCCAGCACCAATATCGAAGCGCTTAACAGCAAGACAGTGAACATCGGGCAGATTCTGGAAGTGATCACCAGCATTTCCCAGCAAACCAACCTGCTGGCCCTCAACGCGGCGATTGAAGCCGCACGGGCCGGGGAAGCCGGGCGCGGCTTTGCGGTGGTGGCCGATGAAGTGCGCAACCTGGCGCACCGCACCCAGGAGTCGGCGCAGCAGGTGCAGAAGATGATCGAGGAGCTGCAAGTCGGCGCCCGGGATTCGGTCAGCACCATGAGCGAAAGCCAGCGGCACAGCCAGGACAGTGTGGAAATCGCCAACCTGGCGGGCGAGCGCCTGAACAGCGTGACCCAGCGCATCGGCGAAATTGACGGGATGAACCAGTCGGTAGCCACCGCTACCGAGGAACAGACCTCGGTGGTGGAGTCAATCAACATGGACATCACCGAGATCAACACCCTCAATCAGGAAGGTGTGGAAAACCTGCAATCAACCTTGCGGGCCTGTTCCGACCTGGAACAGCAAGCGGCGCGCTTGAAACAACTGGTGGGTAGTTTCCGGATTTGATCCCGCCGGGTCAGCGGCTGCCTTGCACAGCCGCTGACGCCTTTTCTTCAGGCAATTCGGATGTGTCCTGCAATTGTTCCCACAACTCGGCGGCGCCTGGAAACTCGGTGCCGTCCTCACTGCTCAGGTCATCCGGGTCATATCGACTCAAACAACCCTCTCCCAGCGTCGCGGGGGCTTTGGAAGTCGCCTTGTCCAGTGGATCGCTCATGCTCCAGTCCTCACCCGCGCTCAAAAAAAGGGCCTGTAGCGATTTAACGCCCAGGCCCTTCATTCTTCAATCAAAACACTTCAATCAGAACACGACAGTCTTGTTGCCGTGCACCAGTACCCGGTCTTCCAGGTGATAGCGCAGGCCGCGAGCCAGCACCATCTTCTCGACGTCACGGCCAAAACGGACCATGTCTTCGATGCTGTCGCTATGGCTGACACGCACCACGTCCTGCTCGATGATGGGACCGGCGTCCAACTCTTCGGTGACGTAGTGGCACGTTGCACCGATCAGCTTCACGCCACGCAGGGATGCCTGGTGATACGGCTTGGCACCCACAAACGATGGCAGGAAACTGTGGTGAATATTGATCACCTTGCCAGCGTATTCACTGCACAACTCCGGCGGCAGAATCTGCATGTAGCGCGCCAGTACCACGACGTCCGCATCGTGCTGCTTGACCAGGCGCGAGACCTCGGCAAAGGCCGGCTCCTTGTCCTGCGGGTTGACCGGGACGTGGTAGTACGGAATGCCATGCCACTCGACCATGCTGCGCAGGTCGTCGTGGTTGGAGATCACGCAGGAGATCTCGCAGTCCAGTTCATCGCTGTGCCAGCGGTGCAGCAGGTCTGCCAGGCAGTGGGACTCACGACTGGCCATCAGGACCACGCGTTTTTTCTGTTCCGTGTCGGTGATGCGCCAGGTCATCGAGAACTCTTCAGCGATCGGCGCAAATGCCTCGCGAAATGCCTCTAGACCAAAGGGCAGCGTATCGGCACGAATTTCGTGACGCATGAAAAACCAGCCGCTGAGATTGTCCGAGTGATGGCTCGCTTCGGTGATCCAGCCGTTGTGGGAAGCCAGAAAGTTACTGACCTTGGCAACGATGCCAACCCGGTCCGGGCAAGCAATCACCAGCCGAAAAGTGCGCATTAGGGGGAAACTCCAGAACTTCGCAAAGGCCGCCATTCTAGCGATTGCGCAGAAAAACTGCAGTATTCCTCAACGCTTATTCTGATCGGCTGCGTCAACCCTGCCCCTTAATAGCGTAGGGTTTTTCCCCACTATGTGTGCAAACGCGTGGACTCCGGCAGTAAGCCAAGACTTAACCAGAGTATCTTTAGGCCATCCCCCTTACTAATTAACTCAATTCCACGCTTTTGCCACAAACAACCAAAGTAAATTACATAAATGCGGCCTTAAATGTTTACTTGGGCAAACTGTCTGACTATTATTGAGCCACTATCCCCTTTCACCCAGCGCCCTGCATAAGGTAGTCCCCATGTCCCTGATCAACGAATATCGCGCCACCGAAGAAGCTATCAAAGAGCTGCAAGCCCGTTTGAAGAACCTGTCCCAAGACGACAAACTGCAAACCGAGCTGGAATTCGAAGGCAAATTGCGCACCCTGATGGGCGAATACTCCAAATCCCTGCGTGACATCATCGCGCTGCTGGATCCGGATTCGAAAGTTAAGGCTCCACGTGGCGCCGTAAAAACTACCGGCACCAAGCGTGCACGCAAGGTTAAACAATACAAAAACCCGCACAACGGCGAAGTGATTGAAACCAAAGGTGGCAACCACAAGACTCTGAAAGAGTGGAAAGCCAAGTGGGGCGGCGACGTGGTTGAAGGCTGGGCTACCCTGCTGGGCTAAGCCTCGCCAGGACGCTGCGTGATACGCAACGCAATAAAAAACGCCAGCTTGCTGGCGTTTTTTATTGTCCGTATTTTACCGGGAAGCTGATTACAGACTCATTCGAGTCGCTAAGGCATCAACATACTCCTGCCATTCATCAAGCACCTGGCGCTGAAACGGTGTGGCACTAACAGCCAACTCAAGACACGCCTGCTTAAAACCCTCAAGGGTGTTTGGCGCGCCCCATTGAGGGTCTGACAAACGTTGCTGACAGAAAACTCTCCAGCGTTGTTGCTCTTCACTATTCAAGGTGTCTGGAAAGTTGCGTGCACGATAGCGAAATAATAATTCAGGCAAACGTTCATCATCGAAAGGCCATTGCTGGCGCGCTAGTTGCGCCGGCTCGGCGACTCTCACTTGCTCACATAAACGTCGATCACGATCCCCGATAAAACCATCGTATAGCTGCTGCTCGGGATCGGCGCTTGACGCAAAATCTTCCTCGGCGTAAATCGCCGCCAGTTTATCGCGCCATAGTTCCTGTGCGTCGCTTAGCCGCAGGGCCCGCGCATCACACTCATCCATATCCAGCTGCAAACGCTCGCGGTCTTGCGGCCGAAGCACGCTCAACGGTGCGACCACCGGGCAACGATTGATGTGCAGCAACTTGAGCGGTACCGGCAATTCACCTTCGGCCAGTTCGTCGCGGCGGGTATATAAGCGCCGGCGCAAGGTATCGGCGTCCTCGTCCAACAGCCCTTGCGGATCGAGCCCCAGGTCGCAGACGATCAATGCATTGCGATTGCGCGGGTGCCACGCCAGCGGCAGCACCACCCCCAGGTAATGACGCTCGGCAGAAAAACGACCGGAAATATGCACCATCGGCTGCAACAACCGCACCTGGTCCATGACCCGTTGTTTGCTGCGCAGTTGAAACAGCCAGTCATAGAGCTTGGGTTGCTTCTCGCGGATCAACCGGGCCAGGGCGATGGTGGCGCGCACATCGGACAAGGCGTCGTGGGCCTGGCCGTGGTCGATGCCGTTGGCGGCCGTCAACCGCTCAAGCTTGAGGGTGACGCGCCCGTCCTGTTCCGGCCAGACGATCCCGTCAGGGCGCAGGGCGTAGGCAGTGCGCACCACGTCGATCAGGTCCCAGCGGCTGTTGCCGCCTTGCCATTCCCGGGCATAGGGATCGAAGAAATTGCGGTACAAGCTGTAGCGCGTCATCTCATCGTCAAAACGCAAGGTGTTGTAGCCGGCCCCGCAAGTGCCCGGGGTGGCCAGCTCGGCGTGCACCCGGGTCATGAAGTCGGCTTCGGCCAGGCCTTTTTCCGCCAGCACGCCGGGAGTGATGCCAGTGATCGCGCACGCTGCCGGATGCGGCAGGATATCGTCGCTGGGGTGGCAGTAGAGATTGACCGGCGGCCCGACCTCGTTAAGCTCGAGGTCGGTGCGAATACCGGCTACCTGCAGCGGGCGGTCGGTACGCGGATTGATGCCGGTGGTTTCATAGTCGTACCAGAAAATGGTGGTCACGGGCTATTCCTGTGCTGAAGACCGGCAAAGTCTAGGCGCTTGCAGGCATCGGGGGCCAGCGCTGTGTTCCCTGTACAAACATTCAGTAAATCGTTGAGTGGTTGCTTCCACCGTCGACACTGCTAGCATCGGTCTTTCCAACCCCGCCGCTGCCGCCCAGGCGCCAGCGCCGCACTGCCAAGGACCGCGATGCCACCTGCGCCACTGGATACCCGCTACCAGATCGAGACCCCGGAGGGTATCGACCTGCCCCTGCGCCCGGCCGGCCTGCTGGTACGCTCACTGGCCTTTGCCTTCGACCTGGGTTTGCGCGGCCTGATTCTCGGCATCCTGTTTATCGCATTGGCCTTTCTCGGCAACCTGGGCATTGGCCTGGGTTCGCTGCTGCTGTTCCTCGTCAGTTGGTGGTACATGGTGCTTTTCGAAGTGCTCAACCAGGGCTGCTCGCCCGGCAAGCAGGTCATGGGCCTGCGGGTGGTACAGGACGACGGCACGCCCATCGGCTGGTCCGCCTCGCTGATCCGTAACCTGCTGCGCTTTGTCGACATGCTGCCCTTCGGCTATTTTCTCGGCGCCATCAGTTGCCTGCAACACCCAAACTTCAAGCGCCTGGGCGACCTGGCGGCCGGGACCCTGGTGATCTACCGCGAACAACCGCTTTCCCGCCCGCAAGTGCCCCAGGCCCCGGCGCTGCGCCTGCCGTTCGCCCTTGAGCTGAACGAACAACGGGCGATTCTCAGCTTCGCCGAACGCCAGGGCGAGCTGTCGGCCGAACGGGTCAACGAACTGGCCGCTATCCTGGCCACGCCCCTGCAGGTCTCCCCTGCCCGCGCCGTGGCAGAACTCAACGGTGTGGCCCGCGGATTGTTGGGGCCAGCATGAAACAGAGTCTTTTCGAAAGCCGTCATCAGCCACAATGGCAAGCCTTTGCCGAGCAATTGACGCAGTTGGAGAAAGGCAAAGCCAAAGGCGCCGACTTCGTCGACTTCCCTCATCAATACCGGCAGTTGTGCCAGCACCTGGCCCTGGCCCAGGAGCGCGGCTACAGCAGCTACCTGGTGGACCCGTTGCAGCAGCTTGCCTTGCGCGGCCATCAACAGTTGTATCGTCATCGCAGCCGGATGGGGGCAAACGTGCTGAGCTTCCTGCTGGCCGATTTCCCCAGGCTGGTTCGCGCGCAATGGCCATTTGTGCTGGCTGCCGGCCTGCTGTTCTTTGGCAGCCTGCTCGGCATTGCCTTGCTGGTGTACCTGTTTCCGGACTTGATCTACAGCATCGTCAGCCCTCGGCAGGTGGCCGAGATGCAGTCCATGTACAACCCCGATGCCAGCCGCCTGGGCCGGGCAGCCGAGCGCGCTTCCAGCGAAGACTGGATGATGTTCGGCTACTACGTGATGCACAACATCGGTATCGCCTTCCAGACCTTTGCCGCCGGGCTGCTGTTCGGCCTGGGCAGCGTATTTTTCCTGTTCTTCAATGGCCTGATCATTGGCGCCGTTGCCGGGCACCTGACGCAAATCGGCTACGGGCAAACGTTCTGGTCATTTGTCATCGGCCATGGCGCCTTCGAGCTCAGCGCAATTGCCCTGGCTGGCGCGGCTGGCCTGCAACTGGGCTGGGCGCTGATTGCACCGGGGCCCCTCACCAGAGGCGAATCCCTGCGCCTGGCCGCGCGCAAAAGTGTGCAAATGATTTGTGGTGTGATGGTGTTCCTGCTGATCGCCGCGTTTATCGAGGCGTACTGGTCGTCCACCAATGCCGTGGCGCCGTGGGTCAAGTACCTGGTCGGCACCGCCCTGTGGTTGCTGATGGCGGCCTACCTGCTGTTTGCCGGACGGAATCGCCATGCGCCTGAGTGATGCCAGCGTCGTGATCCGCCCGCGTACCTCCTGGGAGGCCATGGACCTCGGCATCCTGCTGGCCCGGGAACATCGGCTGCTGTTGATGAGCAGTTGGGCCATCGTGACCTTGCCGGTCTTCGCCCTGTTCAGCGTGCTGCTGTGGAATCACCCCACCACCGCGCTGTTGCTGTTCTGGTGGTTGAAACCGGCATTCGACCGCCTGCCACTGTATATCCTGTCCAAGGCCCTGTTCGGCGAAACACCCAGCCTGAAACAAGCGCTGCGCCAATCGCCGCGGCTGCTCAAGGGCCAACTGCTGGCCAGCCTGACCTGGCGGCGCTTCAGCCTCAGCCGTAGCTTCGAGATACCGGTGGTCCAGCTCGAAGGGCTGCAAGGCCAGGCGCGCCAACAACGTCTCGGGGTGTTGCAGCAGCGCAACGCAGGCGCCGCGCGCTGGCTGACCCTGATCGGGGTGCACCTGGAAATCGCCCTGTGGTTCGGGTTGATGGCCGTGTTCTATTTCTTCCTGCCGCAAGAGGTCGAACGCGACTGGGATTGGCAGCAACTGGTGCTCACCGCCGGCCACGACTGGCGTTGGCTGGAGCACCTGACCAACATGTTCTACGCCTTGATCCTGGTGTTCTGGGAGCCGATCTATGTCGCCTGTGGCTTCAGCCTTTACCTGAACCGCCGCACGGTGCTGGAAGCCTGGGACCTGGAACTGGTGTTCCGCCGAATGCGCCAGCGCCTGAGCGGTGTGGCGTCGCTGCTGTTGCTGGTGGCCGGGCTGACGCTGATTCCGCCGATCCCATCGGCATGGGCTGATGAACCGGTTCCCCAAACGCCGCTGACTACACAATCGGCCAGTCACTCGATCAAGACGCTGTTGGAGCAGCCACCGTTCAAGAACCCGGAAACGCTCACTCGCTACCGCTTCGGCGAGGATAAAGCAGCCGACAAAAACAAAGCGGCAGGTGATGCCAAGCTGCCAGCCTGGCTGGAAGCATTGCTGAAAAACCTCAACAGTGATTCGTTCAAGCACATCGCCAAGGGCCTTGAAGTACTGCTCTGGGGATTGCTGGCAGGTGGCCTGGCACTGGTGATCTGGCGCTACCGCGACTGGCTGCATGCCTTTGTCAGCCGCCGCAGCCCGCGCAAACCCAAGGCTGCCAAACCCGTGCCTTCGCAGCTGTTCGGCCTTGAACTGGGGGCTGACACCTTGCCCGAAGACATCGCAGACGCCGCCGAACAGCTGTGGGCAACACAGCCCCGGGAAGCCCTCGGCCTGCTCTACCGTGGGTTGCTCAGCCGCTTGCTGCACGACTTCAACCTGCCGCTGAAAAGTGCCGACACGGAAGGTGAAGTCCTGGAACGTATCCGCCAACTGCAACAACCGCAGCTGCTGGCATTCAGCGGTGAGCTGACCCGTTACTGGCAAAACCTTGCCTATGGCCATCGCCTGCCGCCTGCCTTGGTGCAACAACAGCTATGCAGCGATTGGCGAACCCTGTTCGGCTCGGGAGCGGCGCAATGAATCGGCCGTTGCTGTGGGTCGGGCTGCTGGTCGCGGGCTTGCTGGCAGCAGGCGGTTTTTATGCCTGGCACAAGGCGATTCCTTATCAGGAAGTGGTCGATCGCGGCCCTTCACCCGAAGCCCTGGCCAACCCCTACCTGGCAGCTGAACACTTTCTGCGCCGGCAGGGCCTGGTGGTGGAACATGCCAACAGCCTCGAACGGCTGGCCAGCCTTTCGCCCAAGGGCAACAGCCTGCTGTTGCTGGGCGAGCGCAGCAACATGAGCCCGCCCCAGGTTGATCAATTGCTGCAGTGGACCCGGGCTGGCGGCCATCTGCTGCTGGTAGCCGAAGCGCTGTGGGATGAGGACACCGGTGAAAGTGGCGACCTGTTGCTGGATCGTGTGCAGATACACCAATCCTTCAGTGAAGAATTCGACGCTCCGGCACCCGCGCGTAAAAAGAAAACGCCGGACCTGACCAAACTCTATGTGGACAACGAAACAGCGCCGGCCTATTTCAGCTTCGACACCGACTTCAACCTCACCGACCCCAGGCACCTGGCACAATTCTCGGCCAACAGCGCCCGGTCGACGCACCTGATGCAGGTCAACCTCGGGCAAGGGCGTGTGACCGTGGTCACCGACAGCGACCTGTGGAAAAACCCGGGCATCGGCCTGCACGATAACGCGTGGCTGCTCTGGTACCTGAGCCAGGGCACCCAGGTCACACTGCTGTTCAACACGGATGTCGAGGACCTGTTCAGCCTGTTGTTGCGCTACTTCCCCCAGGCACTGATGGCACTTGCCGCACTGATCGCCCTGGGCCTCTGGCACGCCAGCCTGCGCCAGGGTCCGATCCGGCAACCGGCGCCCAAGGCACGCCGGCAATTGCAGGAACACTTGAACGCCAGTGCCGACTTCCTGTTGCGCCGCAGCGGGCAAGACAGCTTGCTGCAAGCTTTGCAGCGCGACATCCAGCGCACCGCTCGGCGCCGTCATCCCGGGTTCGAACACCTCGATACAGCCGAACAATTGCGGGTGCTTGAACGCCTGACCCGCCAACCCTCCCTTGTTATCAGCCAGGCCCTTGGCCCACCTGCGACGAAACGGCTCTCCAGCGCCGATTTCAGCCGCCAGGTGGCCTGCCTGCAAACCCTCAGGAATGCCCTATGAGCGAATTTCCCGCCACTGACCCGATTCAGCGCGCCAGCCAACTGGCCCAGGCCTTGCGCGTCGAACTGCGCAAGGCGGTTATCGGTCAGGACCCGGTGATCGATGACGTGCTCACGGCGTTGATCGCGGGCGGCCATGTGTTGCTTGAAGGGGTTCCCGGCCTGGGCAAGACCTTGCTGGTACGCGCGCTGGCACGCTGTTTTGGAGGCGAGTTCGCGCGCATCCAGTTCACCCCGGACCTGATGCCCAGCGACGTGACCGGCCATGCCGTATACGACCTGCATACCGAACAGTTCAAGCTGCGCAAGGGACCGTTGTTCACCAACCTGCTGTTGGCTGACGAGATCAACCGTGCCCCGGCGAAAACCCAGGCAGCGTTGCTCGAAGCCATGCAGGAACGCCAGGTAACCCTTGAAGGCGAGGCGCTGCCCATCGGCCAGCCGTTCATGGTACTGGCCACCCAGAACCCCATCGAGCAGGAAGGTACTTACCCGTTGCCCGAAGCCGAACTGGACCGTTTCATGCTCAAGGTGCGCATGGACTATCCCGAGGCACAGCAGGAACTGGACATGGTGCGCGAAGTCACCCGCTCGTCCCGAGCCGACATGCTCGACGTACAGCCGCTGCGCACGGTGCTGCAAGCCGAAGACGTGCT
Organism: Pseudomonas sp. F9001; assembly: GCF_013385435.1. NCBI lineage: Bacteria > Pseudomonadati > Pseudomonadota > Gammaproteobacteria > Pseudomonadales > Pseudomonadaceae > Pseudomonas > Pseudomonas sp. F9001. Next base: position 143,499 of record NZ_JACAPX010000001.1, on the reverse strand, counting down.
GCTGTTGCAACAGATTGCCAGCGAGTTGGCGCTGGATGAGCAGGTGCTCGACTACGCCGTGCGCCTGGCCCGCACTACGCGCAGTTGGCCGGGCCTGACCATCGGCGCCGGGCCCCGGGCCTCCATCGCCCTGGTTCGCGGTGCACGGGCGCGGGCCTTGCTGCGCGGGGGCGAGTTCGTGACCCCGGACGACATCAAGGGCTGCGCCCTGGCAGTGTTGCGCCATCGGGTGCGTATTGCCCCGGAGCTGGATATCGACGGGTTGGAAGTCGACCAGGTGCTCCGGCAATTGCTGGACCAGGTCCCGGCGCCACGCCAATGAGACGCCCATGAGACCAACCCGCCTGCTGTTGACCTGGCTCGGTGTACTGCTGGGCCTGAGTATCCTGCTCGGCGCACTGGTGGCGCTACAGGTCAAGGTGCCAGACGCCCTGCACTCAGTGACGTGGGGCCTGCTGCTGGCCCTGTTGCTGCTGGCCCTGCTGGATGCCAGCCGCCTGCGCCGCCGGCCGTCCCCGCGCGTGCGACGGCAGATGCCCGGCAGCCTGGCACTGGGGCGCTGGGGGGAAGTGCGGGTAACCCTGGAGCACGATTATCCCCAGCCGTTGGCGGTCCAGGTATTCGATCATGTGCCTGACGGCCTGGCGGTGGAGGACCTGCCGCAATCCATCGAACTGCGGCCCGGCGAGCACAGTGAACTGGGTTATCGGCTAAGGCCCCAAAGGCGCGGGCATTTCAGCTTTACCCGCTGTGAAGTGCATCTGCCCAGCGCCCTGGGGCTATGGTCGGCCCGGCGCCTGATCGACGTCAGCGACGCCACCCGGGTCTACCCGGACTTCGCACGCCTGTATGGCGCGCAGTTGCTGGCGGTGGACAACTGGCTCAACCAGCTGGGCGTACGCCAGCGGCAACGGCGTGGGCTGGGCCTGGAGTTTCACCAGCTGCGTGAGTTTCGCGAAGGTGACAGCCTGCGCCAGATCGACTGGAAAGCCACCGCCCGGCAACGCACGCCCATTGCCAGGGAGTACCAGGACGAGCGCGACCAGCAGATCATGTTCATGCTCGATTGTGGCCGCCGTATGCGCAGCCAGGACGCCGAACTGTCGCACTTCGACCACGCGCTCAACGCCTGCCTGCTGCTCAGTTATGTAGCCTTGCGCCAGGGCGATGCCGTAGGGCTGTGCACCTTTGCCTGCGACCAGCCGCGCTACCTGGCGCCGGTCAAGGGCAGTGGCCAGCTCAACCTGTTGCTGAATGCGGTGTATGACCTGGACACGTCCCGGCGTACGGCCGATTACCAGGCGGCCGCCAGCCAACTGCTGGCCCGGCAGAAACGTCGCTCGCTGGTGATCGTAGTGACCAATTTGCGGGATGAGGAAGATGAAGAGTTACTCAGCGCCGTAAAGCGCATCAGCCGCCAGCACCGGGTAATGGTCGCAAGCCTGCGGGAGGAGATCCTTGACCAGTTACGCCAGGCTCCCGTGCAAACCCTGCCCGAAGCCCTGGCCTACTGCGGCACGATCAACTATCTCAATACCCGGGACGAACTCCACGACCGCTTGAACGCCCACGGGCTGTCGGTACTGGACACACTGCCTTCGGACCTGGGTGCCGCCCTGGTGACCCGCTACCTGGGCTGGAAAAAAGCCGGCGCGCTATGAACGCCGGATGCAGCACCTAGGCAGAGGCCTGCAACGGATCAAAGCTGAAGTAATCCAGCAGCGCGCTGATCACCTCCCCATATTCGGCAGGGGCCTGGGATATGCTGAACCCGGAATCGTAATGCTGGGGGTTTATATCCTCATGACACCACAGGCAGGTGGCCGTGAGGTCTACCGCCTGCACCTCACCCTCAGGCCCGGGGATCTTCAAGCGCAGCTCGAAATCCACATCGACCATCATGGGTAACTGGCTGATCAACATCAGGCCCTGCTCGGAAACATTGCCCAGATAGCCGATTGGCTTGTCCGTCAGGCGGTTGAACACTTGAAGGAAGCAAGGTAACTGATGCCGCTCGATCCGTCGGTGAGTAAACATGATGAGGTCGCCATCCAATGGCCATATATGTGGCCGCTCCAGTGATTCGAAACGAGCCTGAGGGCCCGCTCTCCCCGGATATCGGTGCGACAACCGCAAACGGGTTGCCACTTTTACAGCTGCCAAATCCGGGAACGCCATCCGTTTGAATAGAAACTTATACAAACTGACATTCAAAGATTAGCCCAAGACTGGCAACGAGCCAGCTATGGCATGACAAATATCATCACAACGACGCCGGCCGCGGCTGGGCAACGCTCGCGCCGGGGTAATGCCCCAGTTGCTGCAGGGTATCCAAACGGGCACGGGCACGGAATGCGTACTCGCTCGCCGGGTACTGGCTGATGATGAACTGATAGGTTTGCGCCGCATCGACAAACAGCTTCTCGCGCTCCAGGCACTGCCCGCGCAACATCGAGACTTCCGGTTGCACGTAGCGCCGGGAACGGCTTTCACGGTCGACCTGGGACAACTCAAGGGTGACCCGCTGGCAATCGCCCACACCGTAGGCGCGGTACGCATTGTTCAAATGATGGTCCATCGACCAACGGGTGCAGCCGACAACACTGACGGCCAGGGCAGCAATGATCACGATTCGCATGGGGGTTCTCCTGTCTTGTGCAGTGTATCGACCCTTCATCGAAAATCTTCAAGGTTGTTCATCTGTTCATGCAGAGTGAAAACAAGCGAATCATCGATAAGTAGTGCAAACGAACAATGACTACAACCAAAGAGCATAGTAGCCTTCCCCAGCGCTTGAACTCAGGAGTCCGTGCATGTCCGTCCGTCGTACCAAAATCGTCGCCACCCTTGGCCCGGCCAGTAACTCGCCGGAAGTCCTCGAACAGCTGATTCTGGCTGGCCTGGACGTTGCCCGTCTGAACTTCTCCCACGGCACCCCGGACGAGCACAAGGCTCGCGCCAAGCTGGTGCGTGACCTGGCCGCCAAGCATGGCCGCTTCGTGGCGTTGCTGGGTGACCTGCAAGGCCCGAAAATCCGTATCGCCAAATTTGCCAACAAGCGGATCGAGCTGAAGATCGGTGACCAGTTCACCTTCTCCACCAGCCATCCCCTGACCGAAGGCAACCAGCAAGTCGTGGGTATCGACTACCCGGACCTGGTGAAAGACTGCGGCGTGGGCGACGAACTGCTGCTGGACGACGGCCGTGTGGTAATGCGCGTCGACACCGCCACCCCGACCGAACTGAATTGCACCGTGATCATCGGCGGCCCGCTGTCGGACCACAAAGGCATCAACCGTCGCGGCGGTGGCCTGACTGCCCCGGCCCTGACTGAAAAAGACAAGGCCGACATCAAGCTCGCCGCCGAAATGGAAGTGGACTACCTCGCGGTATCCTTCCCGCGCGACGCCGCCGACATGGAATACGCCCGTAAACTGCGCGACGAAGCCGGCGGCACTGCCTGGCTGGTGGCGAAGATCGAACGCGCCGAAGCCGTAGCCGACGATGAAACCCTCGACGGCCTGATCAAGGCTTCCGACGCCGTGATGGTTGCCCGTGGCGACCTGGGTGTGGAAATCGGTGACGCCGAGCTGATCGGTATCCAGAAGAAAATCATCCTGCACGCACGTCGCCACAACAAGGCGGTGATCGTTGCGACCCAGATGATGGAGTCGATGATCCAGAACCCGATGCCAACCCGTGCCGAAGTGTCCGACGTGGCCAACGCCGTGCTCGACTACACCGACGCCGTGATGCTTTCGGCTGAAAGTGCGGCTGGCCCGTACCCGCTGGAAGCCGTGCAGGCCATGGCACGCATCTGCGTCGGCGCTGAAAAGCACCCGACCAGCAAGACCTCCAGCCACCGTATCGGCAAGGTCTTCGAAAGCTGCGACCAGAGCATCGCCCTGGCGGCCATGTACACCGCCAACCACTTCCCGGGTGTGAAAGCGATCATCGCCCTGACCGAAAGTGGCTACACGCCGTTGATCATGTCGCGCATCCGTTCCTCGATCCCGATCTACGCGTTCTCCCCGCACCGCGAAACCCAGGCCCGTGCGGCCATGTTCCGCGGCGTCTACACCGTACCGTTCGACCCGGCATCGCTGCCGCCTGAGCAAGTCAGCCAGGCCGCGATCGACGAGTTGCTCAAGCGCGGCGTCGTGGAGAAAGGCGACTGGGTCATCCTGACCAAGGGCGACAGCTACCACACCATCGGCGGCACCAACGGCATGAAGATCCTGCACGTTGGCGACCCAATGGTCTGATTGACCGCTCGCTGAAAAACAAAAGCCCTGCCATGTGAATGGCGGGGCTTTTTGCATTGCAAATTGGCTTGTGTGTTGGCTTTACTGGCCTATTCGCGAGCAAGCCCGCTCCCACATTTGATCGCGTACATCCTGAAGAAACACGGTCGAATGTGGGAGCGGGCTTGCTCGCGAAGACGGCCGACCAGTCAACGCTCATTCATCTCCGAGTGATAAACCCCGACAACGCCGCAATCGCCTCCGGCGACTTCAACCTCTGGGTAAACAACGCCCCCTCCTCCTCGATCACCTTGCGCAACTGCTCGCGATCAACGCTTTTCATCAGATGCTTGCTGACCTGTACCGCGCCCGGCGCCAGGGTCTCAAACCGTCCAGCAATTTCCCGGGCCTTGGCCAGGGCCGATTCACCGCTGCCCAATGCCTCGGTGGCAATGCCCCAGGCGGCAGCCTGTTCGCCGGTGAACCCTTCACCCAGCAGCAGCAACTCCGCCGCCTTGGCATGCCCCAGCAAGCGCGGCAGGATCAAGCTGGACCCAAACTCCGGACACAGCCCCAGGTTGACGAACGGCATGCGCAACCGTGCATCCCGGCTGACATACACCAGGTCACAATGCAGCAGCAGCGTCGTGCCAATTCCCACCGCCACGCCCGCCACTGCCGCAATCACCGGCTTGCGGCAGTTGAGCAAGCTGCGCATGAAATTGAAGACCGGGCTGTCGAGATCCGCCGGCGGTTGTTCGAGGAAGTCGCCAATATCGTTACCGGCGGTGAAGCAATCGCTGCTGCCCTGGATCAGCACGGCATTCACGCTGGTATCGGCATCCGCCTGCTCCAGCGCCTCGGCCAATTGGCTGTACATGGCGCGGGTCAGGGCATTTTTCTTGTCCGGGCGATTGAGCTGCAAAATCAGCAACCCGCGTTCGCGTTGCTGCAGGATGGCATCGGTCATGACAAATCTCGCGGCTGGGAAATTCAGCGCTCAACCACGGGGCAGGAACACATCGGCCAGCAGTTGATTGCGCGGCAGTCCGGCCAGGAACAGGCGCTTGGAAAAGGCCTCGACACTGGCCGGGTGCCCGCAGAGTAAAGCCAGAGTTTGCCGGGAAACAAGCCGCAGTTGCGCCAACGCCTGCGTCACCTCAGCCGCTGTCCATAGCTCAACGGTCACGTTCGGATGCGCACCAGCCAGCTGGGCCAATGGCCCGGCGAGGTAATGACCGCCCGCGTCATGGGCCAGGTGAATGACCCGGATGGCGCCCTGGTGATCCTGGCGCAAGGCCTCGCGCAACACGCCCCATAGCGGGCCGAGTCCGGTGCCCGAGGCCAGCAGCCAGAGCGGCCGCGATTGCCAGTCGGGGTCGTACTGCAAGGCGCCGCCCCGCAATTCGCCCAGGCGCAGGCTGTCACCGGCCTTGAATTGGCGGGCGGCGTCGCTGAATTCGCCGGGCAGGCGGCAATCGATGTGAAATTCGAGAAACGGATCTTCCTGGGGCAGGCTGGCCAATGAATAAGGCCGCGCAACGCTGCCGGCCCACAACACCAGATGCTGCCCCGCCCGGTAGCGCAAGCCGCGTTCGGGTTGCAGCCGCAGGCGCAGTACACTCGGGGTCAACCAATCGACGCTCAACACCGTCGCCGGCAACCCGTCACGCAGCGGGTCGAAGGCTTCGACCTGCAAGTCACCTGCGACCTGGCACTGGCACGCCAGGCGCCAGCCATCCTGGCGCTGCGCCGGGCTCAGGGCATCCGGCTGGTTGTCCTGGATATCACCCTGGCAACGCACCAGGCAGGCATGGCAGCTGCCGGCGCGGCAACTATAAGGCACGGCCACGCCCGCCTGGTTCAGGGCATCCAGCAGGTTGCTGCCGGCGGCTACCGACCAGTGGCGTTCACCGACGTGAAGTTCAGGCATCAAGGGTCTCGGATCAAAAAGGCGTCTACAGGGAATCACGCCCCGTAGAGTTTGACCATAGTCGGGTGTATCGGCCACCGTGGCGGGTTATACTGCCGCGCCTTTTTAGCGTCGCGCCTGCACCACTTTGGCGTGCCTTGGAAAGGTGGCTTCAGCCGACCGATGCAACACTGACGCCACCTTTATTGAATGTTCCCTTATAGAGGAGCGCGACTCATGACCGTGATCAAGCAAGACGACCTGATTCAGAGCGTTGCCGACGCCCTGCAATTCATTTCCTACTACCATCCCGTTGACTTCATCCAGGCGATGCACGAGGCCTACCTGCGCGAAGAATCGCCAGCGGCCCGTGACTCCATGGCTCAGATCCTGATCAACTCGCGCATGTGTGCCACCGGCCACCGCCCGATCTGCCAGGACACCGGGATTGTCACCGTATTTGTACGTGTAGGCATGGACGTGCGCTGGGATGGCGCCACCATGAGCCTGGACGACATGATCAACCAAGGCGTGCGCCAGGCCTACAACCTGCCGGAAAACGTCCTGCGGGCTTCGATCCTCGCCGACCCGGCCGGTGCGCGTAAAAACACCAAGGACAACACCCCTGCCGTGATCCACTACTCCATCGTCCCGGGTAACACCGTGGAAGTGGACGTGGCCGCCAAGGGCGGTGGTTCCGAGAACAAGTCGAAAATGGCCATGCTCAACCCGTCCGACTCGATCGTCGACTGGGTGCTCAAGACCGTTCCGACCATGGGCGCCGGCTGGTGCCCACCGGGCATGCTTGGCATCGGCATCGGCGGCACCGCCGAGAAAGCCGCGGTAATGGCCAAGGAAGTGTTGATGGAATCCATCGACATCCACGAGCTGAAGAAGCGCGGCCCGTCCAACCGTATCGAAGAGATGCGCCTGGAGCTGTTCGAGAAGGTCAACCAACTGGGCATCGGCGCCCAGGGCCTGGGTGGCCTGACCACCGTGCTCGACGTGAAAATCATGGACTACCCGACCCACGCGGCTTCGCTGCCGGTGTGCATGATCCCCAACTGCGCCGCCACCCGTCACGCGCACTTCGTGCTCGACGGTTCGGGCCCTGCATCGCTCGAAGCGCCACCGCTGGACGCCTACCCGGAAATCGTCTGGGAAGCCGGCCCGTCGGCCCGTCGCGTCAACCTCGATACCCTGACCCCGGAAGACGTGCAGAGCTGGAAGCCGGGCGAAACCGTGTTGCTCAACGGCAAGATGCTCACCGGTCGCGACGCCGCGCACAAGCGCATGGTCGAGATGCTGAACAAGGGCGAAACCCTGCCGGTGGACCTCAAGGGTCGCTTCATCTACTACGTCGGCCCGGTTGATCCGGTGCGCGAAGAAGTGGTGGGGCCTGCCGGTCCGACCACCGCCACGCGGATGGACAAGTTCACCCGCCAGATCCTCGAGCAAACCGGCCTGTTGGGCATGATCGGCAAATCCGAGCGCGGCCCGACCGCTATCGAAGCGATCAAGGACCACAAGGCGGTTTACCTGATGGCAGTGGGCGGCGCGGCTTACCTGGTGGCCCAGGCCATCAAGAAATCCCGCGTCGTGGCGTTCGCCGAGCTGGGCATGGAAGCGATCTACGAGTTCGACGTGAAAGACATGCCGGTCACCGTTGCCGTTGATAGCAAGGGCGAGTCGGTACACATCACCGGTCCTGCCATCTGGCAGAAAAAGATCAGTGAAAGCCTGGCGGTAGAAGTGCAGTAAGCATTTCCCCTGCAAGGATAAAAGGCGACCACTACGGTCGCCTTTTTTTGTTTCATGCACCTCTCACTGTGGCGAGGGAGCTTGCTCCCGCTCCAGTGCGCAGCGCTCCCATTTTTTTGGGGCCGCTACGCGCCCCAGCGGGAGCAAGCTCCCTCGCCACAACAGCCATGCGCCTCATGCTATGGTGCTCGCCCCCAATTGCACTGTTCATCTTCGTATGATTGCGATTCCCCGCCCGCTGCGTTTGACCCTCTACTCCTTGCTGATCATCGCCGGCGCGGTACTGGCTGCCGCCCTCGCTACCCGCCACGCCGAACGCCTGGCCCTGGTGGATGACGCCGCCCGCGCCAATCAGCAGCTCATGCTTTATGGCAACTCCCTGCACACCCTGATCGAACGTTACCGCGCCCTGCCCGCCGTGCTGGCCCTGGACTCGGAAATGATCAGCGCCCTGAAGGGCCCGCTGGACACCGCCACCCAGGATTTGCTCAACCGCAAGCTGGAGCGCATCAACGGCGCCGCCCAGTCCTCGACCCTGGAACTGATGGACCGCAACGGCCTCGCCGTGGCCGCCAGCAACTGGAACCTGCCCAGCAGTTATGTGGGGCACAACTACGCGTTTCGTCCCTACTTCAGCCAAACCCTGAGCCAGGGCACCGGGCGTTTTTATGCAGTGGGCGTGACCACCGGAATTCCGGGGTATTTCCTCTCCAGCGCGGTGGTCGGCGAGAACGAACAGTTCCTCGGTGCCATGGTGGTCAAGCTGGAGTTCCCGGAACTGGAGCGCGAGTGGGCCCAGGGCAATGACTTGCTGCTGGTCAGCGATGCCCGGGGCATTGTGTTTATCGCCAATCAGCCGGGCTGGCGCTACCGCGCACTGCGTCCGTTGTCGGACAGCGACCACGCCGAACTCAAGGCCACCCGCCAATACGACAAGAAACAATTGCTGCCGCTGGACACCGAAGCCTTGCAACGCTTTGACGAAAACAGCCACCTGATGCGCGTCGACGGCCCCGACGGCAAGGCCAATTACATTTGGGAATCCCTGCCGCTGAAGGCCGAAGGCTGGACCTTGCACCTGCTGCGCAAGCCACAATTTGCCTTTGAAGACCAACGCAACGCCGGCCTCGCCGCCGCCGGCTCGTGGCTGGCGCTGGTGTTCCTGGTGCTGTTCCTGACCCAGCGCTGGCGCCTCGCCCGCTTGCGCCAGCGCAGCCGCGAAGAACTTGAACAACTGGTGGAAGAACGCACCCGCGCCCTGCGTACTGCCCAGGATGGCCTGGTGCAATCCGCCAAACTGGCAGCGCTGGGGCAGATGTCTGCTGCCCTCGCTCACGAAATCAACCAGCCATTGACCGCCCAGCGCATGCAGTTGGCGACTCTGCGGCTGCTGCTGGACCACGGCCGGGTGGACGACGCCTACCAGGCCCTGACCCCGCTGGACGACATGCTCACACGCATGGCCGCGCTCACCGGCCACCTCAAGACCTTCGCCCGCAAGAGCCCCAGCGGCCTGCGCGAACGCCTCGACCTGGCGACGGTGGTGGACCAGTCCCTGCACTTGCTCGATGCGCGCCTGCGGGACGAAGCCATCGGCACCGTACTGGACCTGACCCGCCCGGCCTGGGTACGCGGCGACGCGATCCGCCTCGAACAGGTGCTGATCAACCTGCTGCGCAACGCCCTCGACGCCATGGCCGACAAGCCACGCAAGCGCCTGGAGATCCGTCTGCACGCCGATCAGCAGCTATGGCACCTGACCGTCAGCGACAGCGGCGGCGGGATCGCCGAGGAAAACCTCAACAGCGTGTTCGACCCGTTCTTCACCACCAAGCCGGTGAGCGACGGGCTCGGCTTGGGGCTCGCCGTGTCGTACGCTATCGTCCACGAACTTGGCGGGCGCCTGAGCGCCGGCAATCAAGGTGACGGGGCGATCTTTACCCTGACCTTGCCCATCGCGCTGGAGACACCAGACCTATGTTGAATGCGGTGATTGTGGTCGACGACGAAGCCAGCATTCGCACGGCCGTCGAGCAATGGCTGAGCCTGTCCGGCTTTGAGGTGCAGTTGTTCAGCCGCGCCGAGGAATGCCTGGCGCAATTGCCCCGGGACTTTCCCGGGGTGATCCTGAGTGACGTGCGCATGCCCGGCCTCAATGGCCTGGAGTTGCTGGCCGAAGTGCAGCGGCGCGATGCCGACCTGCCGTTGATTTTGCTCACCGGTCACGGCGATGTGCCGATGGCCGTCGAGGCCATGCGTGATGGCGCCTACGACTTCCTCGAAAAACCCTTCAGCCCCGAGGCCCTGCTCAGCAGCCTGCGCCGGGCGCTGGACAAGCGCGGGCTGGTGCTGGAAAACCGCCGGTTGCATCAGCAGGCCGATCACCGGGCCCAACTGGAATCGAGCCTGCTGGGGGTGTCCCGGGGTTTGCAGAACCTGCGCCGGCAAGTCCTGGACCTGGCCGGCTTGCCGGTCAATGTGTTGATTCGCGGCGAAACCGGCAGCGGCAAGGAACTGGTCGCCCGTTGCCTGCATGATTTCGGCCCCCGGGCAAAGAAGCCGTTTGTGGCGCTGAACTGCGCGGCGATTCCCGAGCAGCTGTTTGAAGCCGAGCTGTTCGGCCATGAAAGTGGCGCGTTTACCGGCGCCCAGGGCAAGCGCATCGGCAAGCTGGAATACGCCAATGGCGGCACGCTGTTTCTCGATGAGATCGAAAGCATGCCGCTGGCCCAGCAGGTGAAATTGCTGCGGGTGTTGCAGGAGCAAAAACTCGAACGGCTCGGTTCCAATCAAAGCATCAAGGTGGACTTGCGGATCATCGCCGCCACCAAACCCGACCTGCTGGACGAAGCTCGCGCCGGGCGTTTTCGCGAGGACTTGGCCTATCGCCTGACCGTCGCACAACTGCGCCTGCCACCGCTGCGGGAACGCCGGGAAGACATTCCCCTGCTGTTCGAGCACTTTGCACAAAGCGCCGCCGAGCGCCTGGGCCGCAACTTCGCGCCGCTGAGCGGACCCGCGCTGGGGCGCCTGCTCAGCCATGACTGGCCGGGGAATGTGCGGGAGCTGGCCAATGCCGCGGAACGCCAGGTGCTGGGGCTGGGTGAACCGGAGCCGGAAGGCATCGAAGCCGGGCAATCGTTGGCGGCGCAGCAGGAAGCATTTGAAGCCCATTGCCTGAAAGCCGCGCTGACCCGGCACAAAGGCGATATCAAGGCGGTGCTGGCCGAGCTGCAGCTGCCACGGCGCACCTTCAATGAAAAAATGCAGCGCCATGGCCTGGCGCGGGATACGTTCCTCTAACCCGATCGTTCCCACGCTCCGCGTGGGAATGCAGCTCTGGACGCTCCGCGTCCGCCCTTAAAATCGTGACGCGGAACGTCACAGGATGCGCGCCCACGCAGAGCGTGGGAGCGATCTTGGTCGGCGGATTTCCGCTCATCCCCCTTGATTCATCAGCAATTTTCCGCTCAAAAATTTCCGCAAACCCTTCTAGACCGGGCCTTCATCGGCTTGGCACAGCTCCTGCTATAGCCCAGCCAGGCTGCGCTTCCGCGCGCTCCACAAAAACAATTAGATGAAGGATCCTTAAATGGATAACTCCAACTCCCTGCCTCTGGGGTCGGCGACTGCGCCGGCAAAAGGACGCACCACCTCCAGCCGTATCAGGTCGATCTTCAGCGGATCGGTCGGCAACATGGTCGAGTGGTACGACTGGTACGTCTATGCGGCTTTCTCCCTGTATTTCGCCAAGACCTTTTTCCCGAAAGGCGACACCACCGCCCAGCTCTTGAACACCGCCGCGATCTTCGCCGTGGGCTTCCTGATGCGCCCGATTGGTGGCTGGCTGATGGGCCTGTACGCCGACAAGGTCGGGCGTAAAAAGGCCTTGATGGCGTCGGTCTACCTGATGTGCTTCGGCTCGCTGCTGATTGCCTTGAGCCCGGGCTATGAAGCCATCGGTATCGGTGCGCCGATCCTGCTGGTATTCGCCCGCTTACTGCAGGGGCTGTCGGTCGGCGGTGAATACGGCACCTCCGCCACTTACCTCAGCGAAATGGCCACCAAGGAACGTCGGGGCTTCTACTCCAGCTTCCAGTACGTGACCCTGATCTCCGGCCAGCTCATCGCCCTGGCGGTATTGATCGTGCTGCAACAATTGCTGACCACCGAACAGCTGTACGACTGGGGCTGGCGTATCCCGTTCGCCATCGGCGCCCTGTGCGCGGTAGTGGCGCTGTACCTGCGTCGTGGCATGGAAGAAACCGAGTCGTTCACCAAGAAAGAAAAGGCCAAGGAAAGCGCAATGCGCACCTTGATGCGCCACCCCAAGGAACTGATGACCGTGGTTGGCCTGACCATGGGCGGCACCCTGGCGTTCTACACCTACACCACCTACATGCAGAAATACCTGGTGAACACCGTCGGCATGAGCATCTCCGACTCCACCACCATTTCGGCGGCCACGCTGTTCCTGTTCATGTGCCTGCAACCCATCATCGGCGGGCTGTCGGACAAGGTTGGCCGCCGGCCGATCCTGATCGCCTTCGGCGTCCTCGGCACCCTGTTCACCGTGCCGATCCTCACCACCCTGCACACCATCCAGACCTGGTGGGGCGCGTTCTTCCTGATCATGGCGGCGCTGATCATCGTCAGCGGCTACACCTCGATCAACGCCGTGGTGAAGGCCGAATTGTTCCCCACCGAAATCCGCGCCCTGGGTGTTGGCTTGCCCTATGCGCTGACCGTGTCGATCTTCGGCGGCACCGCTGAATACATCGCGCTGTGGTTCAAGAGCATTGGCATGGAAACCGGTTACTACTGGTACGTCACCGCGTGTATTGCAGTGTCGCTGTTGGTGTATGTGACCATGAAGGACACCCGCAAGCATTCGCGGATTACTACGGACTAAGGGTTCTGCCAGGATAAAAAAGGGGCTGTGTCAGTGTATGACACAGCCCCTTTTTCATTGGCGAACACGCCACCTGAGTGCACTATGATGCCCTTCCCCGAACCACCAGCAGGAACCCCGGCCCATGTCCGACGATATTCATTTCTACGAACCCGCCAACGGCCACGGCCTGCCCCATGACCCGTTCAATGCGATCGTCGGCCCGCGCCCGATTGGCTGGATTTCGTCACACGACAGCCAGGGCCGCCTGAACCTGGCGCCCTACAGTTTCTTTAACGCGTTCAACTACATTCCGCCGATCATTGGGTTTTCCAGTGTCGGGCGCAAAGACAGCCTGAACAACATCGAACAGACTGGCGAATTCGTGTGGAACCTGGCTACCCGCCCGCTGGCCGAGCAGATGAACCAGAGTTGCGCGCCGGTATCACCCGAGGTCAACGAGTTTGAATTGGCCGGCTTGACGCCGGTGGCTTCAAAGGTGATCGCCGTGCCTCGCGTGGCCGAAAGCCCGGTGTCGTTCGAGTGCAAGGTGACGCAGATCATTCAGCTGCAGCGCGCCGACAAGGAGCTGGTGCCAAGCTGGTTGGTGCTCGGCGAGGTGGTCGCGGTGCATATCGCCAAATGGCTGCTGAAAGACGGGGTGTACGACACGGCTGCCGCCCAGCCGATCCTGCGTGGAGGTGGCCCGGCGGATTATTTTCAGTTGGGGCCGGAAGCGCTGTTCAAAATGTACCGCCCAGGCGCCGCGCAACGCTGATTGGAACGGGATAAAAATGTGGGAGCGGGCTTGCTCGCGAAGGGGGCGTATCAGTCAATGCATATGCCAACTGATCCACCGCATTCGCGAGCAAGCCCGCTCCCACACAAGCCCGCTCCCAGATTTGGATCAGCGGTGTTTTTAGTTGGCGGAAGTTGCCCAAGAGAGCTGACCGTCTTCATCTACATCGACCAAGCGCTCCAGTTGCAGAGCTGCGGCATCGTCGGCGTCGGAGGCAGTCTTGAACGTCTGTCCATCGAGGATCTTGTGAAAGCGCGGTGCGCCCATGCCATCCAGCGCCTTGACGGCGATGGCGGCGCTATAGCCACCCTCTTCTTCACGCACCAAGGCGGAAACGGCTTCGTGGTGGGCAAACTCTTTACGTGCCATGTTGCAGGTCCTGGCCAATGGGAAAGGCGGCCATTCTAAAGCACTAGCCCGCCAGTTGCAGGTACTCGCCATAGGCATTGGCCGCCGAGGCGTCGGTGAAGGTCTGGAAGTCCATGCTGCGAACCACCATGTCATTCAACAACTCGGTGAAGACCATCAGCGCTGGCGAGCTGAAGTAGGCACTCATCGCCTGCTCGCTGCTCCAGAAGCCCGACACCAACCACACATCCGGGTCGGCCAGGGAGTGCTGCAACGAGAATTGCAGGCAACCCTGAGCCTGGCGGCCCGGTTCGATCAAACTGCTCAAGCGTGCACCCAGTTCGGTGCTGTACCCGGTACGGGCACGGATAAAGGCCATATGGCTCGCGGGAATGGGGGTGGACATGTTCGACTCTCCCGTTGAGAAGTGATGCTCGGCAAGCACTGTGAGGGCGTGTTGCCACAGGATCAAAGATACGGGCGCGGGCGTGGATGCGGTTAGTCAATTCCTGCTGGCTTATTGCACAATCCTGCGAGATGCGTAGGTATAGCAATCGGCCTGCGAAGTTTATTCCCGGCATGACTGCCGTATTTCAGGGGCATGACAGGCCCCGGCTTGCCTGATTCACGATTTTTCGCAGGATCAGGCAAGGATTGTGCAGAATCGAAATACCGCTTTTTGCAAAACCGCCCTTAAGCTGTGCCCATCGTCAAAGCACCAGAGGATGTCCCATGTCGTCGCCCGAACTTCGCTCCAACCCCCTCGACGCCGATATGGAAAAGCAGCGCGCAGAACTCGCCGGCATCGTTCGCCGGCATACCTGGGAGGATGGTTCCTACGGCACGGCGATCACGTCGCTGTATCTCAACCGTCATAACTCCCCGCGTGAATTCACGCCGGTGCTGGTGGAACCCGCACTGTGCATCCTCGCCCAGGGTCGCAAGGAAGTGCGTTTGGCGGATGAAGTCTTCGCCTATGACCCGCTCAATTACCTGGTGTTTTCGGTAGCGATGCCGGTGGCCGGGCGCATCCTTGATGCCACGCCGGAAGACCCCAACCTGTCGATTCGGGTGAATATCGACCCGGCACAGATCACCGCACTGATTGCCGAAGCCGGGCCGATGGGCGTGCCCCCGCGCCCGACCTCCCGAGGGATGTATGTCGACCGCCTGGACAGCCAGTTACTGGACGCCGTGCTGCGCCTGACCCGATTGCTCGACGCACCGAAAGACATCGCAATGCTCGCGCCGCTGATCAATCGGGAAATTCTCTATCGCCTGTTGCGCGGTCCGCAGGGTTATCGGCTGTATGAAATTGCCGTCGCCAACAGTCAGAGCCATCGGGTGAGCCAGGCGATCACCTGGTTGAACGGCAACTACGAACAGCCCCTGCGCATTGATGACCTGGCCAAGGAAGTGAACCTCAGCGTCTCGACCTTGCACCACCGCTTCAAGGCGATGACCGCCATGAGCCCGCTGCAGTACCAAAAACAGTTGCGCTTGCAGGAGGCTCGGCGGTTGATGATCGCCGAGGGCCTGGAAGCCTCGGCGGCGGGGTATCGGGTGGGCTATGAGAGCCCATCGCAGTTCAGCCGCGAATACAGCCGGCTGTTTGGTGCGCCGCCGCTTAGAGATCTGGCCAGATTGCGTCAAAGCATTTGACGCACCACAGACCGACAATGTGGAGCTGGAAGCACGCTCCGTTCCGAGAGTCGCTGTAACCCAACCCACATGGAGCGCGCTGCGCTAAGTCATATCCAGCCCGGTGAAATAGTAGTCGAGGCGATATCGCGGCGAATGACGCGCCCAGTCGTAGTGCCCCCTCATCTCAGATCGCATAGACGACAGAAAGCGTATCAACTCAGGGCTGGCCCCCTTTCGCGCAGCGGTCTCCAACTCAAGGTACTGGTCTATCAACTGGTTATGCAGCGCTGCGGTAGCGTCCAGCGCATCCTGCTCATTCAGTCCTTCATGCGCAATGAGTACGGCTGGATAGTTGAGGGCTACTACCCGCGTCTCATCTCTTTCCTTTGGGAACGAAAAGATGTCGTTGCATAGCGCAGTGATACTGGTAACCACTGCATTCAGGTCACGAATGTCTTGACGCAGGTACTCCGTCGGCGGGACTTCATATCCGGCGGCGACGTCTTGCAACGCCAAACCGAATGGCGTTGCAGTGGTTAACCGGCGCCCCACGAGGTACTCCACCGGACTCGGTGTGCGGCGCATGGAATGCCAACCGGCTTCCCACAGCGTTCCAACAAAATAGTAGGTAGCCGCCTCAACGCAGCGCATGTACTGAGTCGATGAACTCAGCATTTGCAATCGCCGCCAACTGTCTATTGTCGCGGTACCGATGCTTTTACACAGACTGGCTTGCTGAGCCGAGCAGCCTGCAATAACCGCTGCCCCCAAAGCGTCGTGCTCCCGGGCGTTGGGATTATCCATGATCTCGCGGAGCCATAGATGCAGGCGGGTCAGATTGGCTACGTCGTGCCCGAAGATGCCCGTGTCTCCTACAGCATCATCCAATGCAAACAACCAACCAAAAAAATCGGTGATCAACTGCAAGCCTTCATCGGTCGCGGTAGGGTACTCACGACTGGTGAACTCTCCAAAATTGCCATACTTCACTGAGCGAGCCATCACGGGATCAGTCAAAAGCCCAACGCTCGTCAACCAGCGAACCATGGACGCTTCCATCTGGGGGCCTGCGGGGTGGATGGTTGCAGCGAAAGGGTAACTCAGGCGAGGAAACACTAACCTGGCTGCCGGAATCATTGGCCTGCCCCTCATACTGTGCAATCAGGCGCCAAAACGGCGCTGTCTTTGCAGATAGCTGTTGATGGCTGCGTCAAAATCATTCTTGCTGAATTCCGGCCAGCACACGGAAGAGAAATAGTATTCGGAAAATGCACTTTGCCACGGCATGAAGCCTGACAGCCTTTGCTCGCCGGAAGTGCGAATAATCAGGTCAGGGTCAGGGTTGCCAGCGCTGTAGAGGTGGGCGTTCACATCCTCAAGGCTCAATGTTTCGGCCAGATTGGAAAGCTCTCCGGTGGCTTCACGCTCAATCAGAATTTTTCTGAATGCCGAAACGATCTCATCACGGCCACTGTAGGCAATGGCAATGTTGACCCACATCCCGCTCTCTCCCCGAGTGAAGGCCTGGGCGCGCTCGATGGACTGAACAACCTCGCCGGGTAACTTACATAGCTCGCCAAAAAAGTTGAGGCGCCAGCGGCGTATGGCAGCCAGACCATCAATCACGTCAACGATAATGCCCAGTAATGCATCGATTTCCTGTGCATCGCGCTTGAGGTTCTCCAAGGACAAGGGCCAAAGAGTAACCTGGGGAATATGGTGCATGTCGCACCAGGAAAGAAACGTGGCAACTGCCGCCCCGCCCTGGCGATAACCTTCTGTAACCGGCAGGTTATTCTTCGCGGCCCATCGCCGGTTGCCGTCCATTATGACCGCAAGATGCTGCATCGGAGGGTTAGCAACTGCCGACCATAGACCGGGGATGTCCGCATCTTCATTGCGCATGAACAACACTCCTGACGCATCCTGCGTCCTGTACCCGGATAGTGCTGAACTCACTCGAAATCGGCCACTGTCAGAAATGACAGTTATTTATACAAAATTGGAATAACCCCAGAATATTTAGCGATAGCCGTCAGCGTGTCTAGTCGAGGCCACGAGGCAGTTGCAAGGTCACCCGCAAACCGCCCTCCCGCAGATTCTGCAAACTCACTTCACCGCCATGGCTGTGGGCAATGTTGCGGGCGATACCCAGGCCCAGGCCGTAACCCTGTTGCTGCCCGGCCAGGCGGAAGTGCGGTTCGAAGACCTGCTCCAGGCGCTGTTCCGGCACGCCCGGGCCTTCGTCGTCGACGTGAAGGATGAATTCCGCGCCATCGTCTTCAATATGCAAATGGGCGTTCTGCCCGTACTTCAGGGCGTTGTCGATCAGGTTGCCGATACAGCGCTTGAGCGCCAGCGGCTTGCCCGGGTACGTCGTAAGTGCCCGACCATGTTGGGTCACGCGCCCATTGCCGTTGGGCGCCAGGTACGGCTCCACCAGGCAGTCGAGTACGTGGTTGAGGTCCACCGGTTCGATGTTTTCGTGAATGTCGGTGTCTTTCACACACTGCAGCGCGCCTTTGACCAGCAACTCAAGTTCATCCAGGTCGCGGCCGAACTTGGTTTGCAGGTTCTCGTCTTCCAGCAATTCCACCCGCAACCGCAGGCGTGTGATGGGTGTGCGCAGGTCGTGGGAAATGGCGCTGAACAGCTGGCTGCGTTCGGTCAGGTAACGGCTGATGCGTTCGCGCATGGCATTGAACGCGCGGCCTACTTCCACCACTTCGCTGCCGCCGCCTTCGGCCACCGGCTCCACGTCGGCGCCCAGGGACATGTCCCGCGCCGCCCTCGCCAGGCGCTTGAGTGGACGGCTTTGCCAGTGCACCAGCAGGCCGATAAACAGCAGCAGGAAGCCGCTGGTGAGCACGATGAACCACACCTGCTGGTATGGCAGGCCTTGTTCTTCGAGGCTGGTATAGGGTTCGGGCAGCAAGGAGGCAATGTAGAGCCATTCGCCCTGGGCCAGCTGGATCTGGGTGACCAACACCGGCGGATTCACCGGTTCCAGGGTCAACGCGTAATGCGCCCAGGAGCGCGGCAATTCATCGAGTTTCAAGCCGGCGTTGAAGATGCGCAGGTCTTCGGCGCTGACGAACTCCACCGAAACATGCACGTCGCTGCCCAGGGTCTGGCGCAACACTTCTTCGACAGCACCGAGCACTGCATGCTTGCGCGGGGTTTCCGGCAATACCGCCATGTCCAGGGGCTTGTCGTTGAGCGTCACCACAAACCGGGTACCGCCCATGCTGCGCAACTGGTCCAGTACCAACGGCCGGAAGGCCACCGGCAACGAGCGGAAATAACTGACGCTGGCGGTCATCGAATGCGCCAGGCTGCGGGCGGCGGTTACCAGGCCTTCAAGCTGGGTAGCGCGCAATTGCGAGACCCAGATCACGCTGGACAACGCCTGGGCAAACAGCACCGCCAACAGGGTCAGCAGTAACATCCGCCCCAGCAGCGAACGCGGTACCGGGATGCGCCGGCGCAGTTCACGCAGGCGCTCAGTGGGCATTGCCGGCAACCACGCTGGCTGCCAATTGATAGCCACTGCCGCGCACGGTGCGGATCAGCCGGGGTGGTTTTTCGGTGTCGCGCAGGCGTTGGCGCAGACGGCTGACGGCCATGTCGACAATCCGGTCCAGGGGCATCAGGTCGCGGCCACGGGTGGCGTTGCCGATGGTGTCGCGGTCGAGGATTTGCTGGGGGTGATCGAGGAACAGTTTGAGCAGGGCAAAATCGGCGCCGGAAAGAATCACTTCCTCGCCGTCGACGTGGAACAGCCGGTGGCTGACCATGTCCAGGCGCCACTCGCCAAACACCAGCACCTCGCCGCCGCTGCGCTCCTGGCCAAACTGGCAGCGCCGCAACAAGGCCTTGATACGGGCCTGCAACTCACGGGGGCTGAAGGGTTTGCCGATGTAATCGTCGGCACCCAGCTCCAGGCCGATGACGCGGTCGGCTTCGTCGGAACTGGCGGTGAGCATGATGATCGGCACCTGGGCCTGGCGCGGGTGCTGGCGGATCCAGCGGCAGAGGCTGAAACCGTCTTCGTCCGGCAGCATCACATCAAGGATCACCAGGTCGCACGGGGCTTCGTTCATCGCCTGGCGGAACCCCGCGCCATCCGGCACGCCGCGCACCTGGAAACCGGCGCGGCTGAGGTAGGTTTGCAGCAACTCGCGGATTTCCTGGTCGTCGTCGACCAGGAGAATGGATTTACTGATTACGCTCACGGGGTCCTCCTTGTTGTTATGGCCAAGCTTAAGTCATTTGTTGCCCTTGAGGCCGCCTTCGCGAGCAAGCCCGCTCCCACATTCGACCTCATTCATCCAGTTGGAATGGGATTGAATGTGGGAGCGGGCTTGCTCGCGAAGAGGCCATCACTGCCTACGCAAATGCCTGCTCAAGCGCCACACCAGCACCTGTCAACCCTGAGTACGGTGCCGTCACCAGCCACACCGGAATGCCTTTGAAGTAGTCGCTCATGCAGCCCTTGTCGCCAAAACTCCTGGCAAAACCACTCTTGATAAAGAAATCGGCAAAGCGCGGGATCACCCCACCCACGATGTACACGCCACCACGACCGCCGGTGGTCAGCACATTGTTACCGGCGACGCGGCCCAGCCAGATACTGAACTGGTCCAGCACTTCCAGGGCAATCGGGTCGCCCGCCAGGCCAGCGGCAGTGATGGCCTCGGGAGTTTCCAGAACCGCCTCGTGACCGTCCACCGCGCAGATCGCCCGGTACAACCTGGGCAAACCGCCACCGCTCAAGGCAGTTTCAGCGCTGACATGGCCGATCTCATTGTAGATGTGCTGCCACAGCTGGGCTTCACGCGGGCTGCTCACGGGCAGGTCGACATGGCCGCCCTCCCCCGGCAATGCCGCCCAACGGCCATGGCCGAGGTCGAGCAAGGTGCCCACGCCCAGGCCAGTGCCCGGGCCAATCACCACCGCAGGGCGCAACGGCTCCGGCGTGCCTTCGCACACCACGCGGAATTCGTCGGGCTTCAGGCGGGTCATGCCCAGGGCCATGGCCGAGAAATCATTCACCAGCAGCAGCTCGTCCACCTGCAAGGTCTTGCAGAACGCAGTCTTGCTCAGGCGCCAGTGATTGTTGGTGAATTTAAATTCATCTCCACTCACCGGCCCCGCGACCGACAGGCACACCGCGCCAATCGAGCCGATGGCCAAGCCTTCTTCCTTCAGATAGACCTGGATCGCCTCCTCCGGGCTGGCATGATCCGCCGTCGCATGGACGCGGATCGAATGCAGCTCCTGATCCCGCCACAACGCAAAACGGGCGTTGGTACCACCGATATCACCGACCAGCGCTAGCTTCACTTAAGTGTCTCCAAGGCAGAGGTAAAGGCGCTGGCGCCCTGCTCTGCGGAGCTTGCAGCCAAACGCATAAACGCAAACAACTCGCGACCGGCCCCCACGTTATTGCCCAGAAGGCCCGTGGCAGGCGCGCGCGCGGCAAATTCTTCGGCGTCCACCTTAAGCTCCAAGGTGCCTTTGACGCCATCCACGCGAATGATATCGCCATCGCGCACACGTGCCAGTGGCCCGCCGCTCTGGGCTTCGGGGTTGACGTGAATCGCGGCGGGAATCTTACCCGAGGCGCCGGACATGCGCCCGTCTGTTACCAACGCCACTTTGAAGCCACGATCCTGCAACACGCCGAGGAACGGGGTCATCTTGTGCAATTCCGGCATGCCGTTGGAGCGCGGGCCCTGGAAACGCATCACCGCAACAAAGTCTTTTTCCAACTCACCGGCCTTGAACGCGTCGGCCAGGTCTTGCTGGTCCTGGAACACCACGGCCGGGGCTTCGACGATTTGATGTTCGAGGGCCACGGCGGAGACCTTCATCACACCCCGGCCGAGGTTGCCTTCCATTACCCGCAGGCCGCCTTCCGGAGAGAACGCACGGGCCACGGGACGCAGGATGGTTTCGTCGAGGCTTTCGATCGGGCCTTCACGCCATACCAGCTCGCCGTCCACCAGGAACGGTTCCTGGGTGTAGCGGCTCAGGCCATGACCGGCCACGGTGTTGACGTCGTTGTGCAGCAGGCCGGCTTCCAGCAGTTCGCGGATCAGGAACGACATGCCTCCCGCCGCCTGGAAGTGGTTGATGTCGGCCTTGCCGTTTGGATACACGTGGGACAGGGTCGGCACCACTTCGGAGAGGTCGGCCATATCATCCCAAGTCAGGATGATGCCCGCCGACATGGCGATGGCCGGCATGTGCAGGGTGTGGTTGGTGGACCCACCCGTGGCGTTGAGGGCGATGATGGAGTTGACGATGGATTTCTCGTCGACGATCTCGCCGATCGGCGTGAAGCTGCCGTTGGCCTTGGTCAGGCGCGTGACCTGGTGCGCGGCTTCGCGGGTCAGGGCGTCACGCAGCGGCGTGTACGGGTTGACGAACGAGGCGCCCGGCAGGTGCAGGCCCATGACTTCCATCAGCAACTGGTTGGTGTTGGCGGTGCCGTAGAAGGTGCAGGTGCCCGGGCTGTGGTAGGACTTCATCTCCGATTCCAGCAGCTCTTCGCGGGTGGCCTTGCCTTCGGCGTAGCGCTGGCGCACGTCGGCTTTCTGTTTGTTGGAGATCCCCGACGGCATCGGGCCGCCCGGTACGAAGATCATCGGCAGGTGGCCGTAGCGCAGGGCGCCCATCATCAGGCCGGGGACGATCTTGTCGCAGATACCCAGCATCAGCGCGGCGTCGAACATGTTATGGGACAGCGCTACCGCCGTGGACATGGCGATCACTTCGCGGCTCAGCAGGCTGAGCTCCATGCCTGGCTCGCCCTGGGTCACGCCGTCGCACATGGCGGGGGTACCGCCGGCGAACTGGCCAACAGAACCGACTTCACGCAGGGCCTTTTTGATTTGCTCGGGGAAATGTTCGTATGGCTGGTGGGCCGACAGCATGTCGTTATATGACGAAACAATTGCCACGTTGGCGGCGTTCATCATGCGCAGGCTGTTTTTGTCTTCGGTGCCACACCCGGCCACGCCGTGGGCAAAGTTGGCGCATTGCAGCTTGCCGCGCATCGGGCCGTCGCTGGCAGCGCCGCGAATGAGCGCAAGGTATGCCTCACGGGTTGCACGGCTGCGGGCGATAAGCCGTTCGGTGACCTCAAGTACGCGGGGATGCATGTATAGAACTCCAGGCTAACGGATGTGGCGACCTGAGTGTCTATGCTGGTCAAAAGCCCGCCGCGAAGAGGTTGGCAGGGTGTTGCTTGACCAATCGGACCAGTTGATTCAGGTCACTCGTTGTAGATTGAACAAAATATTGCCACTAAAAAGGCTTGTTTTCTATTTTTATGCGAATAATCTTGTAATTCTTACAACAAATCGACGACAGGCACCTTCCAATGACTCTACGTATCGCTATCAATGGTTTTGGCCGTATTGGCCGTAATGTCCTGCGCGCACTTTATACCCAAGGCTACCGTCAGGATTTGCAGATCGTCGCCATCAACGATCTCGGCGACAGCTCGATCAATGCCCACCTGCTTAAATACGACACCGTCCACGGTACTTTCGACGCAGAGGTCGCTCATGATCAGGAAAGCCTGACCGTGAATGGTGACCGGATTGCCGTGAGTGCCATTCGCAACCCGGCCGACCTGCCGTGGGCTGCGCACAAGGTGGACGTGGTGTTCGAATGCACCGGTCTGTTCACCGACCGTGACAAGGCCGCCGCCCATATTACCGCCGGCGCGCGCAAGGTAATCATCTCGGCCCCGGCCAAGGGCGCCGATGCCACCGTGGTGTACGGGGTAAACCATGACATTTTGCGTCAATCCCACCAGATCATCTCCAACGCTTCCTGCACCACCAACTGCCTGGCGCCCGTGGCCCAGGTGCTGCACCGCGAGCTGGGCATCGAAAGCGGCTTGATGACCACCATCCACGCCTACACCAACGACCAGAACCTGACCGACGTCTACCACACCGACCCGTACCGCGCGCGCTCGGCCACCCAGAACATGATCCCGAGCAAGACCGGCGCTGCCGAAGCCGTGGGCCTGGTGCTGCCGGAACTGGCAGGCAAGCTGACCGGCATGGCCGTGCGTGTACCGGTGATCAACGTGTCGCTGGTGGACCTCACCGTGCAACTGAAAAAAGAAGCCAGCGCCGAGCAGGTCAACGCGCTGCTGAAAGAAGCCAGCCAGCACTCGAAAATCCTCGGCTACAACACCCTGCCGCTGGTTTCCAGTGACTTCAACCATAACCCGCTTTCGTCGATCTTCGACGCCAATCACACCAAGGTCAGCGGCAAACTGCTGAAAGTGCTGGCCTGGTACGATAATGAGTGGGGCTTCTCGAACCGGATGCTGGATAACTGCCTGGCGCTGTGCAACGCCGAGTAATGCTCGGCCTGTAGGAGCGAGCTTGCTCGCGAAAAACGCAAAACCACCGCGTTTATTCAGGATGCCAGCGATATCGTTGACGCCCTTCGCGAGCAAGCTCGCTCCTACAGTAATCCAAAGTGCCACTTGCCATTTTCGTTGATGATAAGCATTATCATTCGCTGCAAATCGGTCTGGTATCACTGTGAGCCAATCTCGTTTCAACCAAGTCTTCCTCACCCAGCGGGTGATTTTGCTGCGCACCTTGCAGCGGATGGTGAATAACCACAGCACCGCCGAGGACCTGTTGCAGGAAACCTACCTGCGCGTTACCCGGGCCCTGAGCGAACGGCCGATCGACCACCTCGAACCCTTTGTCTACCAGACGGCGCGCAACCTGGCGCTGGACCACCTGCGAGCCCGCAGGATTCAGGCCCGCACCCTGCAGGAAGATGTCCCGCTGGACGTCCTGCAAAGCGTCGCCTCCCCCGTCAGCACCCCCGAAGACGCGACACAGGCCGAGCAATTGCTCGAGCACCTGAGTGTCAGCCTCGGCCAGTTGAGCGCCCGCCAGCAGCAGATATTCATCCTCAGCCGCCTGCACGGTTGCAGCTATCAGGAGATCGCCGACAAGCTCGACGTGTCCCTGAGCACCGTGCAGAAGGAACTGAAACTGATCATGGCCATCTGCATAGGTGTGGCCGAAAGACTGGATCGCCCTTAAGCTTTGTCGGCACAGTCTGTAGGACTATTGATTAAAACGTGGCGAAGACCCGAGGAACACCGTGACGGAACCGAATCAACGGCACCCCCATGAGCTGGCTCATGAGGTGTTGCAAGACGCGGCCATGGACCAAGCCCTCGACTGGCTGATCGCCTTGCAGTGCCCGCAACCCGGGCAGCAAGCGGAATTTGAAGCCTGGCTCGCCAACGACCCGTTAAACGCCGAAGCCTTTATCAAGGCCCAGACCGCCTGGGGCGGCGCGCCGGTTCACAGCGCTGCCGTCGCCCTGAATGCGCCACGCAAACCCAGCGCCTGGCGCCGTATCAAACCGCACTGGAAGCCCCTGGCCACTGCCGCCGTGTTGCTGCTGGGCCTGTTCAGCTTCAGCAACCTGCCTATGCGCCTGCAGGCCGACCATCTGACCGTGGTGGGCGAGCGCCAGCGCCTGCAGCTGGACGATGGCTCGAAAGTGTTGCTCAACACCAATTCAGCCTTCTCCAGCAGCATCAAGGACCACCAGCGCATCGCCCGCCTGTATCAGGGCGAGGCGTTTTTCGAAGTACTGCCCAGCCGTGGCCCGCCCCTGGAAATCGACGCCGGCCCGGTGCGCGCCAGCGTGAGGGACACCTCTTTCGCGGTGCGCTACTTGAACGGTGAAGCCCAGGTTCAGGTACAGCGCGGTGATGTCGACCTGAGCAACACGTTTGACGACGCGCGGGTGCGCCTGAGCGCCGGTGAAAGTATCCGCATCGGGCCCAAGGGCTTCGGCCAACCGGCCAAGCTCGACACCACCAAGGACCTGGCCTGGGTCGACGGCCGGCTGATCTTCGAAAACTGCCCGATGAGCGAAGTGCTCGCCGAATTGCGTCGCTACTACCCCGGCTGGATCGTCAACAACAACGACAGGCTGGCCAGCGTGGCCGTCACCGGCAATTACCGGCTCGACCAGCCGCTCGACGTGGTGCGCTCCCTGGCCCACATCACCTCGGCCAAGCTCTCGGAATACCCGGCGCTGGTGATCCTGAACTAAATGAGAATTATTTTTACTCGATAGCCAGCGACGATACGTCTCGTTATAGCCAATGCAACTGATTCCTATTTGATTCAGTGCGCAACTATAAGATTCGTACCTTCCGGAGCGCTCTCGATGTCGTCTCGTTTCAACCGCCGGTCCTCTTCGCCCGTTCGCCGCCAGGGCTTGTCGCTGCTGACGGCCGCAATCCTGTTGGCCGGTGCGCCCGTCATGGCCGCCACCGCCGCCGAGCCTGCCAGCCGCAGCCAGGGCAATTACAGCTTCAGCATCGAGCAGCAATCCCTGGTCTCGGCGCTGAACGCCTTCACCGCGGTGACCGGCTGGCAAGTCGGCCTGCCAGCAGAACTGGGCCAGGGTGTGTCGTCCCCTGGCGTGCGCGGCTCATTGCCGGCGGATAAAGCCCTGGACCGGCTGTTGGTGGGGACCAACCTGGGTTATCGCAAACTGGGCAACAACAACATCGTGCTGGAAAAACGCGTCGCCGTCGGCGCCATCACCCTGCAACAGATGACCATCAGTGCCACCCGCCAGGAACAGGCCGTGGACAGCGTGCCCAGCACTGTGACAGTGCACGACCGCGAAGAACTGGACCGCCAGAACGTCAACACCATCCGCGAACTGGTGCGTTATGAGCCAGGTGTTTCGGTGGGCGGTGCCGGCACCCGCTCCGGCAATGCCGGCTACAACATTCGCGGGATCGACGGCGACCGCATCCTGACCCAAGTGGACGGCGTCGAGGTGCCAGACAACTTCTTCAACGGCCCCTACGCCAAGACCCGCCGCAACTACGTCGACCCGGAAATCGTCAAGCGCGTGGAAATCCTGCGCGGCCCGGCCTCGGCCTTGTACGGCAGCAGCGCCATCGGCGGCGCGGTGAGCTATTTCACCCTCGACCCCAACGACATCATCAAGCCCGGCCAGGACTACGGCGCACGCCTGAAGACCGGCTACAGCTCCGCCGACGAGAGCTGGCTGACCTCCGGCACCGTCGCCGGTCGCGTGCAGGACTTCGACGGCTTGCTGCACCTGAGCCAGCGCAACGGTCACGAGATGGAATCCTACGACGGGAATAACGCCACCGGCCTGGCGCGCACCGGCGCCAACCCGGAAGATGCGCGCACCACCAACGTGCTGGCCAAACTGGGCTGGAACTACGGCGAAGACAACCGCCTGGGCCTGACCTACGAGAAGTTCAAGGACGATCGCGACACCAACCTGAAAAACGCAGTGGGTGGCCCGTTTGTCGGTGGCCAGGGCTTCAACTTCTACCGCGGCCGCACGGGCAACGACACCATCACCCGAGAACGCTTCGGCATCGAAAACAAGTTCGCCCTCGACTCGCCGATTGCCGATCACATCAAGACCAGCCTCAACTACCAGATCGCCAAGACCGACCAGACCACCGCAGAAATCTACCAGCCATCGCGCAAGGTATTGCGCACCCGCGAGACCCTGTACGAAGAGAAGCAGTGGGTATTCGACGCGCAGTTGGACAAGGCCTTCAGCATCGGCGAAACCGACCATGTCGTGACCTACGGCACCACCCTCAAACAGCAGAAAGTCACCGGTTCCCGTGAAGGCGCCGCGACCTGCCTGGCGGTCGGCGCAGGCTGCACCGCCATCGGTGCACCAAGCCCGTCGGCCGCCGACAGCGTGAAAAAAGCCAGCGACTTCCCCGACCCTACCATCAACTCCTACGCGCTGTTTGCCCAGGACCAGATTGCCTGGGACAAGTGGACCTTCCTGCCCAGCGTACGGTACGACTACATCCAGCTCAAACCCAAGCTGACCCAGGAATTCCTCAATACCGTTGACCCGACACGCATCTACGACCACAGCGATTCGGAAAAGAACTGGCACCGTGTAACGCCAAAATTCGGCATCACTTATGCCCTGACCGAGCAATACACCTGGTTCGGCCAATACGCCGAAGGCTATCGCACCCCGTCGGCCAAGGCCTTGTATGGCCGCTTTGAAAACCTGCAGCAGGGCTACACCGTCGAACCCAACCCGGACCTCAAGCCGGAAAGCAGCCGGGGCGTCGAAACCGGGATTCGCGGCAACTTCGACTCGGGCTCGTTTGATGTGGCGGTGTACTACAACAAGTACCGTGATTTCATCGACGAAGATGCCTCGGTTGCCGGTGGCACCGTCCAGCAGTTCGAAGCCAACAACATCAAGCACGCCACCATCAAGGGCGTGGAGGCCAAGGGCCGCTTGAGCCTCGACGCATTCGGCGCACCGCAGGGCCTGTATACCCAAGGCTCGATTGCCTACACCTACGGGCGCAATGACGACAACGGCGAACCGTTGAACAGCGTCAACCCGCTCAAGGGCGTGTTCGGCCTGGGCTATGACCAGCAGAACTACGGTGCCCTGGTCAGCTGGACCCTGGTCAAGAAACAGGACCGCGTCGACAGCACCACCTTCTTCGCCCCTGACGGCAACAGCGCCAACGGCCCGTTCAAGACCCCGGGTTTTGGCATCGTCGACCTGACCGGCTTCTACAAGGTCACCAACGACGTGACCATCAACGGCGGCCTGTACAACCTGACGGACAAGAAATACTGGAACTGGGATGACGTGCGCAGCTACGACAGCGTCGGCGAAGCCGGTGTGACCGGCCCGGCCAACCTCGACCGCCTGACCCAGCCGGGCCGCAACTTTGCGATCAATCTGATCTGGGACATCTGATCCATGGAGCCTCACCCCGGCGCGATTTAATCTGCGCCGGGGTGAGGATTTTTTACTGTGACGCGTCTTCTGGTTCGTCTAGTTCATAACAGCCTGGCAACCAGACGCTTTCTCTTCTCAAGGACTCCCCGATGACCGCCTCCCCTACCGCAGAACGTGCAGCCCTGCGCTCCCAGCGCCTGAACCAGATCACCAACGAACCGCACACCAAGCTCGATGCGTTGGTGAAGGCCCATGCACCGTTTGAAACCCAGGCCAACTTCGCCCGCTTCGTGGTCGCGCAATACCTGTTCCAGTCGGAGCTGGTGGCGCTGTACAACGATGCCGAGTTGATCAAGATCGTCCCTGACCTCGCTGAACGCTGCCGTGCCGAAGCGGCCAAGCTGGACCTGGGCGACCTGGACACCGAAGTACCGGCACCGGTGGCCGGCGCGGTGAAAAACCCGAGCAAGGCCGAAGCCCTGGGGTGGCTGTTCGTGTCCGAAGGTTCCAAGCTGGGCGCCGCGTTCCTGATCAAGCGCGCCGTGGGCCTGGGCCTGAGCGAAACCTTCGGTGCCCGTCACCTGGGCGAGCCGGCAGGTGGTCGCGCTGAAGGCTGGAAGCGCTTCACCCGCACCCTCGACGCGCTGGAATTCAGTGCCGAAGAAGAAGCCGAAGTAGAGAAAGGCGCGATTGATGCGTTCGTGCGCTTCACCGTGTTGCTGGAACAGGCGTACGCTAGCGCCCCTGAACTGGCCTGATTCCCTGATTGGAATGCAATCAAATGTGGGAGCGGGCTTGCTCGCGAATGCGGTGGATCAGTCAATATATCTGGTGACTGAACCACCGCATTCGCGAGCAAGCCCGCTCCCACATTTTGATCCGATTTCACTTTGAATCCTTCGTAAATCCATCCATGCAAACCGCACCCATGACCGGCAAAACCCAATCCTCATCCAAAATCGCCCGCGTCCTGTTCGGCCTGCTGGCCTACGTCAGCCTGGGCATCGGCTTGATTGCGATTGTGGTACCGGGCTTGCCCACCACCGAGTTCATCCTGCTGGCCGCCTGGGCCGCCACCAAAAGCTCGCCGCGCCTGAGTGCCTGGCTGGAAAACCACCGGCTGTTCGGGCCGATCCTGTTCAATTGGCGCAATGGCAAGATCATCGCCCGCCGGGCCAAAGTCAGCGCCACCGTGAGCATGCTGCTGTGCGCCGGCCTGATGCTGGTGATGCTTGACCACGGCTGGCCGATCTACCTGGCCATCGCCGGAATGAGCATGGGCAACCTGTGGATCTGGTCGCGACCGGAACGTCTCCCGCAACCCACCTGACACCCTGACTACCGCTCATCGGCTCCCGCTCATGAACTGCCGGCCCAAGCCGATGTTCCGGGCATAGCGCCGAATGGACTCGCGTGAGCTTGCATACTAATAAGTCCATTCGCGGGTACTTCTATGTTCGACACCCTCTCCATTCGCTTGAAAATCGTGCTGTTGTCCGGTCTGTGCCTGCTGGGGGTGATCGCCCTGGTGGTCGGCATGAACCTGTACCAGACCAACCAGAACGACGAACTCATCAGCGATTCAAGCTCGCGAATGCTCACCGACAGTGTGCAGAACCTGCTGCAGGCCAAGGCCGCCGAACAAGCAGTACAACTGCAAAAGACCTTCGGTGAAAGCCTGTTGGTGGTGACGGCCCTGGCCGACCAGATCAAGGACCTGCGCACTCTGGCCGGCAAGCGCTCGCTGGATGCCGGGGCCTTGCGTGAAGAACTCAACCACAGCCTGAAAACCGCCTTCGACCGCAACACCAAGGTGCTCGGCATCTGGCTGTCGTTCGAGCCCAACGCCCTCGATGGCAAAGACAGTGAATTCGTCAATGATGCCGTCCGTGTGTCCAACGAAAAAGGCCGCTTTTCCAGCTACTGGAGCCGCGCCGGCGGTGAAGGCCTGAACACCGTGATGGTCGAGGATGACCTGACCAAGACCACCCTCAACCTCAGCGGCACGCCCTACAACATCTGGTACACCTGCCCACGAGACACAAAAAACACCTGCCTGCTGGACCCGTATGAAGACACCGTAGCCGGCAAGCCGGTGTTGATGACCACCATTTCCCTGCCGCTGCTGGTCGACGGCAAAGTGATCGGCGTGGTGGGTGTCGACCTCGCCCTCAACACCCTGCAAGCCGCGACCGACGCGGTGCAGAAAGAGCTGTTCGACGGCGCCGGGCACCTGGAGATCATCTCCAGCACCGGGCTGATCGCCGGCTACAGCGGTGAACCCGCCAAAGTCGGCAAAAACCTGATCGACACCCTTGGCGCCGAAGGCAAGGAAATCGTGCAGCTGTTGGCCAGCGATACCCGCAAGATCCGCGAGGAAGACAACACAATCCGCGCGGTGTACCCGGTCAAGCCGATTGCCGACGCCAAATCCTGGGGCATCGTAATCAAGCTGCCCAAACAGGTGCTGTTGGCAGACGCCCACAAACTCCAGGCCGTGCTCGACAACGCCCAGGCCAGCGACACTTTCAAGGCGTTGCTGGTAGGCGCAGCCGCCGGCCTGCTGGGACTGTTGCTGATCTGGCTGGCTGCCACCGGCGTGACCCGGCCAATCAACAGCGTAGCCGCCATGCTCAAGGAAATCGCCAGCGGCGACGGTGACCTCACCCAGCGCCTGGCCTACACGAAAAAGGATGAACTGGGGGAACTGGTGAACTGGTTCAACCGCTTCCTCGACAAGCTGCAGCCGACCATCGCGCAGATCAAGCAAAGCATCACCGAAGCCCGTGGCACCGCCGACCAGTCCTCGGCAATCGCGCGCCAGACCAGCGAAGGCATGCAGGTGCAGTTCCGTGAGATCGACCAGGTGGCCACCGCCTCGAATGAAATGAGCGCCACCGCCCACGACGTGGCCAACAGCGCCTCCAACGCCGCCAACGCCGCTCGCGGTGCCGACCAGTCAGCCCGCGAAGGCATGCAGATCATTGAACGCAGCACCCGCGACATCACCACCCTGGCCGAAGAAGTGAGCAAGGCCGTGACCGAAGTCGAAGCCCTGGCGGTGAACAGCGAGCAGATCGGTTCGGTACTGGAAGTGATCCGCAGCATTGCCGAACAGACCAACCTGCTGGCCCTGAACGCTGCGATTGAAGCGGCGCGAGCCGGGGAAAGCGGGCGCGGTTTTGCGGTGGTGGCCGACGAGGTGCGCAACCTGGCCAAGCGCACTCAGGATTCAGTGGAGGAGATTCGCCTGGTGATCGAACGCATCCAGACCGGCACCCGTGGAGTGGTGGCGACCATGCATTCGAGCCAGACCCAGGCGCAGAACAACGCCGGGCAGATTCATCAGGCAGTACAGGCCCTGGGCAAGATCAGCGATGCAGTGACGGTGATCAGCGACATGAACCTGCAAATCGCCAGCGCTGCCGAGCAGCAGAGTGCGGTGGCCGAAGAGGTCAACCGCAATGTCTCGGCAATCCGCACAGTGACCGAAACCCTGACCGGCCAGGCCACCGAATCGGCGGCCATCAGCAGCCAGCTCAACGCCCTGGCCAGCCAGCAGATGAAGCTGATGGATCAGTTTCGGGTTTGACCCGGGCTTGAAACCAGTGAACACCCAATGTGGGAGCGGGCTTGCTCGCGAACGCGGTGGATCAGTCGGTACATGTATTGACTGACACACCGCATTTGCGAGCAAGCCCGCTCCCACACAAGCCCGTCCACATTTAGAGTCGCGGTGCCTTATTGACCCGTCCAGGCTGCCACAAACGGCGCCAGGTCTTCTTTCGGGGCCGTACGCGGCGGGTTTTGTGGGGTGCCCAGGTAGAGGAAGCCAATCACTTCCTCATCCGCCTTCAGCCCAAGGCCTTTGGCGACATGGGCCGAGTACGACAACTCACCGGTGCGCCACACCGCGCCGATCCCCTGGGCGTACGCCGCCAGCAGAATCCCGTGGGCCGCACAGGCCGCCGCCAGCAGCTGCTCGGATTTTGGCACTTTGAAATGTTCCTGCAGGCGGGCAATCACCACCACCACCAACGGCGCCCGCAGCGGGCCGTTCTGCGCCTTGTCGATCGCGGCCTGGGGCGCGTCGGCGTCCTGCAGGCGGGCGGCTTCGGCCAGCAGGGTGCCCATGCGCTCACGTGCCGCACCTTCCACCGTCAGGAAGCGCCAAGGCCGCAGCTGGCCGTGGTCGGGCGCGCGCATGGCAGCGGCGAACAGCAGGTCGCGCTGCTCCTGGGTCGGTGCCGGGTCCAGCAGTCGCGGCACGGAAACACGGTTGAGCAAAGCGTCGAGAGCCTGCATTGGCCACCTCCAGAGAAAAATGTGCAGTCATTCTAGCGGGAATGAATCGGATACCACCAAACGATAATTGCTCTTATTCAATCCGCCCTGCCCTGTTAGACTTTGCGGCCTTATTTTCAGCCTACGTTCAGGAAGACTGATGTCCCGTTCGCCCCTTCGCCTGCCTGCACTGTTGATGGCCTTGAGCCTGAGTGCCTGCGATGACGCCCCGCGATTCACCAAGGCCGAGCCTGGTGAAGCGCGTGCCGGTGGCGCGACCACGGTGAGGAAGACCGACCAGAACGCCTTCTCCCTGCCCTCGGCCAACCTGTCGCCCACCCGGCGCCTGGACTTCAGCGTCGGCAACAGTTTCTTTCGCAGCCCCTGGGTGATTGCCCCGTCCACCACCACTGCCCGCGACGGGCTGGGGCCGCTGTTCAATACCAATGCCTGCCAGAACTGCCATATCAAGGATGGCCGTGGGCATCCACCATTGCCCGATGCGCCCAACGCGGTGTCGATGCTGGTACGCCTGTCGATTCCCGATGCGCCGCCCTATGCGAAGGTCATCGAGCAACTGGGTGTAGTCCCCGAGCCGGTCTACGGTGGGCAATTGCAGGACATGGCCGTGCCCGGCGTCGCCCCGGAGGGCAAGGTGCGGGTCGACTACACGCCGGTCAACGTCCGCTTCAAGGACGGCACCGTGGTCGAATTGCGCAAGCCGGCCCTGCAAATCACCCAGCTCGGTTATGGGCCGATGCACCCCGACACGCGCTTCTCGGCGCGGGTTGCACCGCCGATGATCGGCCTGGGGCTGCTCGAAGCGATCCCCGACGCCGACATCCTGCGCAACACCGACCCGAAAGCCGCCGACAAGGAAGCCATCGTCGGGCGGGCGAATTGGGTCTGGGACGACGCGCAACACAAGACCGTACTCGGTCGATTTGGCTGGAAAGCCGGGCAACCGAACCTCAATCAACAAAATGTTCACGCGTTCTCTGGTGATATGGGCCTGACCACCTCCCTGAGACCGTTCGATGACTGCACCGATGCACAAGTGGCCTGCAAACAGGCGCCCAACGGCAATGGCCCGGATGGCGAGCCTGAGGTCAGCGACAACATCCTGCGCCTGGTGCTGTTCTACACCCGCAACCTGGCCGTCCCCGCCCGCCGCGACGTCAACGCACCGCAAGTGCTGGCCGGGAAAAACCTGTTCTACCAGGCCGGTTGCCAGGGCTGCCACACCCCGCAATTCACCACGGCGCCCACCGCCGCCGAACCTGAATTGGCTAACCAGGTGATTCGCCCCTACAGCGACTTGCTGCTGCACGACATGGGCGACGGCCTGGCCGACAACCGCAGCGAATTCAAGGCCAGTGGCCGCGACTGGCGCACGCCGCCGTTGTGGGGCATTGGCCTGACGCAAGCCGTCAGTGGCCACACCCAGTTCTTGCATGACGGCCGCGCCCGCAACCTGATGGAGGCCGTGCTGTGGCACGGCGGTGAAGCCCAGGCGGCGCAGCAGCATGTGTTGTCGTTCAATGCCGAGCAGCGCGCCGCGTTGCTGGCATTTCTGAATTCTTTATAAGCTTTGTCCTAATTACAGAAGGGAGCTCGACATGTTCCGTCCCAAGTTGTTGTTCACCAGCCTGGCCGCCCTCGCCCTCGGTGCGTGCTCGCCCCAGGACCCGCAAGCGGTGACCTCGGCGGCCATCGCCAAGCAAGTGATCCTGCCGACCTACAGCCGCTGGGTTGAAGCCGACCGCCAACTGGCCGTCAGCGCCCTGGCCTACTGCCAGGGCAAGGAAAGCCTGGAGACCGCCCGCGCCGACTTCCTGCATGCGCAAAAAGCCTGGGCCGAGTTGCAACCGCTGCTGATCGGCCCGCTGGCCGAGGGCAACCGCTCGTGGCAGGTGCAGTTCTGGCCGGACAAGAAAAACCTGGTGGGTCGTCAAGTCGAGCAACTGGTGACCGCCCAACCACAGATCGACGCCGCCGCCCTGGCCAAATCCAGCGTCGTGGTGCAGGGCCTGTCGGCCTACGAATACATCCTCTACGACGCCAAGACCGATCTGGCGGACGAGACGCAAAAAGCTCGCTACTGCCCGTTGCTGGTAGCCATCGGCGAGCGCCAGAAACTGCTGGCCGAAGAAATCCTGTCGAGCTGGAACAGCACCGACGGCATGCTGGCGCAGATGACCAAGTTTCCTAACCAGCGCTACGCCGATTCCCACGAAGCCATTGCTGACCTGCTGCGGGTACAAGTGACTGCGCTGGACACCCTGAAGAAAAAACTCGGCACCCCGATGGGCCGCCAGACCAAGGGCATACCGCAACCGTTCCAGGCCGATGCGTGGCGCAGCCAGTCGTCCCTGCAAAGCCTGGAAGCCAGCCTGGCTGCCGCCCAGACCGTCTGGGTCGGCGTCGACAACAAAGGCCTGCGCGGCCTGTTGCCTGCCGATCAAAAGCCCCTGGCTGACAAGATCGACGCCGCGTATGCCGCCTCCCTGAAACTCTTCGCCAGCAACCAGCGTACGCTGAATGAAATGCTGGCCGACGATGCCGGGCGCCAGCAACTCAACGATATCTACGACAGCCTCAACGTCGTCCACCGCCTGCACGAAGGCGAGCTGGCCAAGGCGCTGGGCATCCAACTGGGCTTTAACGCCAACGACGGTGACTGATGATGCTCAGGCGACAGGCTTTGGCCCTCGGCAGCGTGCTGCTCAGTGCGATCACTTTGGGCGGCTGGACGCTGTTCAAGCAGAAGGGCAAAAGCCCGCTGCTGCTCTCGGCGCGGGATGACAGTGATGGCAGGCACTACGCCGTCGGCTTTCGCCTGGACGGCAAGCAGGTATTTGCCACCGAGGTCGGCCAGCGCTGCCACGACATCATCAACCACCCGACGCTGCCGATTGCGCTGTTTGTCGCCCGCCGGCCGGGCACCGAGAGTTACCTGATCGACTTGCGGGACGGGGCGCTGCTGCAAACCATCACCTCCAAGGCCAATCGCCACTTTTACGGGCATGCGGTGGTGCACAAGGATGGCGAGTGGTTGTATGCCACAGAGAACGACACGTCTGACCCGGGTCGCGGTTTGCTGGGTGTGTACCGGTTCGAGGGTGAGCGGCTGGTGCACACCGGGGAGATTTCCACCCATGGCATCGGGCCGCACCAGGTGTCGTGGATGCCTGATGGCGAGACGCTGGTGGTGGCTAACGGCGGGATTCGCACTGAGGCTGAGAGCCGGGTGGAGATGAACCTGAATGCCATGGAGCCGAGCCTGGTCCTGATGAAGCGCGACGGGACGCTGTTGAGCAAGGAGACCCTGGGCCAGCAGATGAACAGTGTGCGGCATATGGGGATTGCCAGCGACGGGACGATCCTCGCTGGGCAGCAATTCATGGGGCCTTCCCATGAGCGTTCGGAGTTGCTGGCGATCAAGCGGCCGGGGCAGGCGTTTGTGGCGTTTCCGGTGGCGGATGAGCAGTTGCAGGCCATGGGGCATTACACGGCCAGCGTTGCGGTGCACAGCGAGTTGCGGCTGGTGGCGTTGACGGCGCCACGGGGGAATCGATTCTTTATCTGGAACATGGACAGCGCGCAGTTGCTGCTGGACGGGCCGTTGCCGGATTGTGCCGGGGTGGGTGCGGTGGCTGATGGGTTTGTGGTGACTTCCGGGCAGGGGCGTTGCCGGTTTTATGATTGTCGGCAGGTGCCGTTGGTGGGCAAGCCGCTGGAGTTGCCGGCGGGGCTTTGGGATAACCATCTGCATCTGGTTTGATTGGGGGGCTGATTGGGGGCATATCCGTTGCTGCGGTAACGGCCACTTATGGTTCCGCTCTTACAGCGGGTCACTTTTGGAAAAGAGCCCCAAAAGTAACCAAAAGGGCTCTTGCCCCACCACTCGGC
>NZ_JACAPX010000001.1:106501-106772 GCF_013385435.1 Pseudomonas sp. F9001 | reverse complement strand
AAGATCAAAAGCAAAAGCACAGTGGCCTACCGGCCGGCTTGAGTGTGGTGAAGCAAAAGCCAAATCAAAAGCTAAAGCGGGCACAGTCCAAATGTGGGAGCGGGCTTGCTCGCGAAGGTCGTTAACGATGACGTGGGCATCCTGATTCAACGCGGCGCTCTCAGGTTTTTCGCGAGCAAGCCCGCTCCCACAGAAAAGCAGAGCCACCGCGCCCGTAGCAGCTGTCGAGCGCCAGCGAGGCTGCGTGCCTTTGATCTTGATCTGCTTTTGA
>NZ_JACAPX010000001.1:0-106372 GCF_013385435.1 Pseudomonas sp. F9001 | reverse complement strand
AACCATAAGCCGCCGTTACCGCAGCAACGGATATGTACTCGATCAACCAACCAACCAACCCAAAACCCAAGCCCAAATAAAAGGCCTCGAACTAGCGAGGCCTTTTATTTGGGCTTCAATCTCTTCAACTCTGTGGCCTCATCCCTTGGGACATCCCAAACATGAACAACAACAACTCATGATCAGGCTTGGCCGCGACACCGACCTTGGCGATCCGCGGCATCGGGCATTGCTGCCCGACACCCTGCACCGCACTGAGAACTTGTGTCCGGGGCTGCTCCCAGGCAGCCAGGGCCAGGGCAGCTATGCCCAAAGCCCCCAACAGAAACAAACCTCGTGCAATTTCTAGCTTCATTACGTTAAACCCTTGATAGCGCTGCCAAACGCCGTCTCGTAAAAGTAGCTGAGTTTCTGCCAGTCCGTAGCATTCCACGACGAATGGCGGCGCAACTGCAACATGTCATGCCGGGCCGCCCGCAAAGCGGTCAAGCGCTGCCGGCACTTCTCGAAATCCAGCAACGCCACCTCAACCTTCGCCGCGTCACCCTCACCCGTCACCCGCACAAAGATATGCTTGATATACAGGCAACCATGCTGCCAACGCCCCTTGTGCATCCGCGCCAACGTACCCGCGAGTTCCTTGAGCAAACGCTCATGCACCAACTCGCCATACTGCTCACGACCACCCGCGGCGTACCAGTTTTCGATCTCGTCGAAACCGTCCAGCGACGCCGTGACCAACAACGCCTTCCATTGGTGCTCAGGATCGCGACGGGCCTCGCAGAACACCAACTCCGGCACGCGTACATCCAGCAAGCGCAGGCCCTTCAGGGCGTCACGCTCACGCAACACAGTGGGGCGCCCAAACGGATGGAGCCAACTACGGTAGATATGACCGGTCTGGCGCTTGCTGTAGAGCAAACGCCCATTGGTGCCCGTTACCCGTTGCACACCACTTTCACCGCCACGACGACGATTGGGCTCTTCGACCCACTCGCCCTGCTGGCGCCAGAAATAATCAAATCGCTCTTCGGGAGCTACTTCACTACCTGGTAAACACTCGACAGCCATCCTGTTACCTCTTGCGCAATACATACACTCGCCACATGGCGTAGAGCGGTATGAAGTCCAGAGATTCCTGAACACGGAAACCGGCCTGCTCAAACTCTGCCTCAACAGTAGCAGCCGGTAACACAAACCGATTTTGGTAACCTTCCTGCTCACCCTTGTTGCGACGCCGCACTTCGGCACGCTTGCGTTTCCAAGCCTTGAAGTTGCCGTCCACCCACAGCGAGATAATCACGCTGTCACGGGTAACACGCTGAAATTCGCGCAGTATTGCCAGCCTGTGCTCGGGGTCACCAATGTGGTGCATCAAGCGCATGCAGAAAATACTGTCGACCGCGTTATCTGGCAAATCGATATCAAAGGCAGACGTCTGCAAGGGGCGTACCCGTTTCACCACATCCGCCGGCTGGGCGACGGTGGCAATCTTCAACATCGACGCGGAGTTGTCGGCGCCGATGATCACGCGGTTGGGCTTTTCTGCCAGCAACGGCCAGAAACGCCCGGCACCACATGGCAAATCCAGCACCAGGCCAGGCTCACCGGCCATGGCCAGCGCACCACGGGCCAATTGCTCGTCGCGTTTGTGGGACAACCGGCGAGCCAGATTGTCCTGATGTTTGAGTAAATAATTCTGCGCGTGCTGATCGTCGTACTTTTCGGAAAATTCGAGCTTGATCGGGGTAGGCATCACCGGGTCTCCAGTTACTGATGCCTACAACCTTAAAAAGAATCCTGTGATCAACAGGTCAACACGTTGTGAAAAACTTGTCCTGTCGAATCGTATACATTACAAAACTTTGCAGACACAAGTCGTGGCATGGTGCCATCTTCGGCGAAAATCAGGAAGTCTGTCGCAGCTTAGCGGCAGGGCAGGCATCAGGCTTTGACCTGACTCAATTCGACGTGAAAGCGGCAGCCGTTGGGCTCCATGGTGCTGAGGCTGACGCTCCAACCCTGGTTCTCGCAGATGCGCTGAACCAAGGACAAACCAAGGCCAAGGCCTTCACCGCGCTTTTCACTGCCACGCACAAACGGTTCGAACATCGCTTCGCGCTTGTCCTCGGGAATGCCCACGCCAGTGTCTTCCACCACAAA
Organism: Pseudomonas sp. F9001; assembly: GCF_013385435.1. Classification (NCBI taxonomy): domain Bacteria; kingdom Pseudomonadati; phylum Pseudomonadota; class Gammaproteobacteria; order Pseudomonadales; family Pseudomonadaceae; genus Pseudomonas; species Pseudomonas sp. F9001. The sequence continues at coordinate 104,209 of NZ_JACAPX010000001.1, read as the reverse complement.
ACCGCTCGGTTCCAGGGTAAGGCGGATCAAGCCATGCTCGGTGTAGTGCAGGGCATTACGCAACAGGTTGCCCATGACCGCGTGCAGGAAGGTCGCGTTGTAGCGGGTATCCAGTGGATTGCCCGGTTGATAGATCAGCTCAAGGCCTTTGCGCTCGATCGGCTCACGCCAGATCCCCAGCAAGTCCTCGGCCACCTGGGCCAGGTTGGCCTGGGGCGACATGCCGGCCTCCTCGCGCTGGGCACGGGCCAGCATCAGGAAGGTCTGCACCAGTTCGCGCATTTCTTCACAGGCCCGCGCAATGCGCTCGACCTGCTTGCGGCCGCGCTGGTCAATCGCGGGGTTCTCCAGCAACAGCTCGCAGGAACTGGCGAGCACCATCAGCGGGGTGCGCAATTCGTGGCTCACGTCACTGGTAAACAGTTGCTCCCGGGACAATGCCTGGCGCAAACGGCCCAGGGTGGCGTCGAAGGCCACGGCCAATTCGCCGACTTCATCCGCGGCGTAATCCGGCGCCAGCGGTGGTGCCAGGCCGAGTAACTGGTCGCGGTGCCGCACCTGGCGGGCCAGACGCACCACCGGCGCCATTACCTTGCGCGCCAGCACCCAGCCGAGGAATACCGCCAGCGCCAGGCTGAGTACAAACCCCACCAGCACCACGGCAAACAGCACGCGCTCGCGCTCTTCGAAATCGCTCTGGTCTTGCAGCAGGACATAACGGCGGCCGTCGACCACCTCGACCATGGCATGGTAGGACAGCGCCTCCCGAAACACCTCGTGAAAACCAGGCTCCAGATGACGCAAGTCCTTGGGCAGTTCGAAATCGCCGGGGCCGCCGCTGAAGTAGAACAACTGGTCGGGCTCCGGGCGATGGCTCCAGTCCTCGACGCTGTCCATCAGCAACAGGCGTTGCAAGTCACCGCCCAGGCCTGCCGAAATGAGTTTTTCTTCCACCAGGTGCACCGTTGCGACGATGCCCATGGCGAAGGCCCCCGCCACCAGCGCGCTCATCAAGGCGAAGGCGATGATGATCCGCTGGGCAAGGCTTTGCTTAAACTCCATCACGACCCTCGGCCAGGCGATAACCCACACCGTGCACCGTTTGCAGCAACGGCTTGGCGAAGGGTTTATCAATCACCTGACGCAGCTGATGGACATGGCTGCGCAGGCTGTCGCTGTCCGGGCAGTCATCGCCCCACAGGGCTTCTTCAAGAATCTCACGGCGCAATACATGCGGGCTTTTCTGCATCAGCACCGCCAACAACTTCAGGCCGACCGGGTTGAGCTTGAGCAGGCGCCCTTCGCGGGTGACTTCCAGGGTGTCGAGGTCGTAGTTCAGGTCACCCACTTGCAAGGCACGGCGCCCGCCACCCTGGGCACGACGCAGCACCGCTTCGATACGCGCGGCCAGCTCCGACAGCGCAAACGGCTTGAGCAGGTAGTCATCGGCGCCGGACTTGAAGCCCTGCAGCCGGTCATCCAGTTGGTCGCGCGCAGTGAGCATGATCACCGGCGTGTCGCGGCGCGCGTCTTCACGCAGGCGTTTGCACAGGGTGTAGCCATCAATGCCGGGCAGCATGATGTCGAGCACGATCAGGTCGTAATGTTCGGTGGCAGCCAGGTGCAGGCCCGACAAACCGTCCTGCGCACAGTCTACGGTGTAGCCCTTCAGCCCCAGGTAATCGGCCAGGTTGGCCAGAATATCGCGGTTGTCTTCAACCAATAAAATTCGCATGGGCAGTGTCTCCGTACGCGGTAACGGCCGTGTTGGCTCGCGCAGCTTAAGGCCAAGTATGGCTCACGGCTAGGCCTGAAGGCCGCGCCGATTACTGTTTTCAACCGATTGGGGAACTTAACGAGTTTTTCACTATAGGTTCACAAGCTGACTACAGTGTCAGCGCGAAGATCGCGCCCATCGAAAATAAGGAACGTTGACATGGGTTTTCCAAAAACGGCGCCAATGCGCTATTTGCTGTTGGTGACCGGTGCCTGGCTGGTGGTTTTTCTACTGACCCGCAGCGTGCTGCTGGTAACCCATCTGGATGAGGTGAGCGGCAACCTGCTGCCGGTATTCGGCGTAGGGCTGCTGTATGACCTCGGCTTCCTCGCCTATGCCGCCCTGCCCCTGGGCCTGTATTTGCTGCTGTGCCCACCGGGGTTGTGGCGCCTTCGTGGCCATCGCTGGTTCCTGCAGGCGGTACTGACCGTCAGCCTGTTCGCCATGCTCTTCACCAGCGTGGCCGAATGGTTGTTCTGGGACGAGTTCGGCGTGCGCTTCAACTTTATTGCCGTGGACTATCTGGTGTACTCCAAAGAGGTGTTGAACAACCTGCTGGAGTCGTATCCGATCGGCAAGCTGCTGAGCCTGCTGGCGGTGATGGCGATTATCTTGAGCCTGGCCTTGCGTAAACCGTTCAACGCGGCGATGAACTCGCCGTTGCCTGCGATGCGCAAACGCCTGCTCAACGCCCTTGGTTTGTTGGTGGTGGCCGGCCTGAGCCTGCAACTGATCAACCAGGACAGCCCGCGCAGCCAGGGCGGTAACGCCTACAACAACGAATTGGCCAGCAACGGCCCCTATCAGTTCTTCGCCGCTTTCCGTAACAACGAACTGGACTACACCCAGTTCTACAAGAGCCTGCCGGCGGATGTAGTCGCCAAGCAGTTGCGCGCCGAACTCAGCGAGCCCAACGCACGGTTTATCGGCACGGATCCGCTGGATATCCGTCGCGCCATTACCAACCCGGGCACGCTGCGCAAACCCAACATCGTGCTGGTGACCATCGAAAGCTTCAGTGCCAAGTACATGGGCAGCAACGGCGACCCGAATAACCTCACGCCCAACCTCGATGCGCTGCGCAAACAGAGCCTGTACTTCAATAACTTCTACGCCACCGGCACCCGCACCGACCGTGGCCTGGAAGCCATCACCCTGGCCATCCCGCCAACGCCCGGGCGTTCCATCGTCAAGCGCATCGGCCGGGAAAGCGGTTTCGGCAGCCTCGGCCAGCAGCTCAACGCCATCGGCTACGACAGCGTGTTTGTCTACGGCGGCCGGGGCTACTTCGACAACATGAACGCGTTTTTCAGCGGCAACGGTTACCGCGTGGTCGACCAGAGCAGCGTGCCCGAATCCGAAATCAGCTTTAAAAACGCCTGGGGCATGGCCGACGAAGACCTCTATAAACAGACGCTGAAACTGGCGGACGCCGACTACGCCAAGCAGCAACCATTCCTGCTGCAACTGATGACCACCTCCAACCACCGTCCGTATACCTATCCGGCTGGCCGCATTGATATCAAATCCGGTGACGGTCGCGACGGCGCGGTGAAGTACACCGACCATGCCATCGGCCAGTTCCTGGAGGCGGCGCGCCAGAAACCCTGGTTCGACAACACGATCTTTATTTTCGTCGCCGACCACACGGCGGGCAGCGCCGGCAAGGAAGACCTGCCGATGGTCAATTACCAGATCCCGCTCTTCATCTACGCACCCAAACTGGTAGACGCCGGCGAGAACGCGAAGCTGGCCAGCCAGATCGACCTCGCCCCGACCCTGCTGGGCTTGCTGAACCTGAGCTACGAGTCGACGTTCTTTGGCCGCAACCTGCTGCAGGACAACCCGCTGCCGCCACGGGTAGTGGTCGGTAATTACCAGTACCTGGGGTTGTTCGACGGCAAGGACCTGGCGATTCTCAGCCCGCGCCAAGGCTTGCGTCGGCATGACCAGGCCCTGGGCGACAGCCACGAAATCCGCGTTGGCAGCGATGACCCGTTGATCCAACGGGCCATCACCTACTACCAGGGCGCCAGTTATGACTACAAGCAACAGTTGCTGAGCTGGAGGGTGCCCAAGGACGAGGCTCCCCAAGTGAGTACACGCTAACCAGAATGCCCCGGCCAGGTCTGACCGGGGCTTTTTTTAGAGTCTGAGTTCGCCATGCACGCAATCGCTGTTCGTCCGTTATCCCAACCCCTCAACTTCTGGCTGTGCCTCGGTGTGCCTGCCGTTCTGGCGGTGGCCATGTTGCTGCTGGAGCTGACGTCGCTGGACATGGACATCGCCAGGCTGTTTTACGACGCGTCCGAAGGCGGCTTCGTGGGCCGGCACAGTTTTTTTCTGGAGGACATTCTTCACGACCGCGCCAAGCAGTTGGTGATCGTGTTTTCGGTGCTGGCAATCGCCGGGTTTGCCGGGGCCTTTGTCTTTGAGCGGCTCAAACCCTATCGCCGGGAACTGGGCTGCCTGGTGCTGTCGCTGGCACTGGCCACCTCGTTCGTTTCACCGTTGAAGACGGTGACCGGGGTGCAATGCCCGTGGAGCGTCAAGGAGTTTGGCGGCCAGGAGACGTACAGCGAGCTGCTGAGCCCCAGGCCGCCGACCGACAAGCCTGGCCGTTGCTGGCCGGGCGGGCATGCGGCGACCGGGTTTGCGCTGTTTGCGTTGTTTTTTGCCCTGAGGGATCGCCGACCGCGGATGGCGCGCTCGGCGTTCCTGTTTGCGCTGGGCCTGGGCACGGTGCTTTCGGTGAGCCGCACGATGCAAGGGGCGCACTTTCTTTCCCACAACGTGTGGACGGCAATTTTCAGCTGGCTGATTTGTTTGGGCGCCTATTACTTCCTGCTGTACCGGCCGGTGAAAACACCGCAGCCCGCCTTCCGCAAGCAGCCCGTGACGCCGTGATGAACAGCCCTTGCCTAGCCGGGGGCAAGGGCGCAACACTCTGCGCACTTTTTGGCAACGATCCTGCTGAGCCATGTCCGATACCCTGTTGCTGATCGAAGACGACCTGCCCCTGGCGGCACTGACGGCCGAGTTCCTGCGCGCCGAAGGCTTTACCGTCGCAGTGGAACACCGTGGCGACCACGCCGCCCAGCGTATCCAGGATGAACAACCGGCACTGTTGATCCTCGATGTGATGCTGCCGGGCATCGACGGTTTTACCCTGTGCCGACAGATTCGCGACCACTACCCTGGGCTGATCCTGATGATGACGGCCCTGGACGAGAACGCCGAACAATTGGTGGGGTTTGCCGCCGGGGCCGACGACTACGTGGTCAAGCCAATCGACCCGCAACTGTTACTGGCAAGGATCCGCTCGCTGCTGCGCCGCCATCCCCAGGCCCCCCGCAGTTACTACCAGTGGGGCGCTTTTCGGCTGGACCTGAACAACCACTTCGCCTGGCTTGGCGAGGCGCCCTTGCAGTTTTCGGTGGCCGAATTCGAGTTACTCGCCATCTTTGCCCGCCATTGCGGCGTATTGCTCACGCGGGAAAAGCTGCTCCAGCGCCTGCGCGGCCTGGAGTACGACGGGCTGAACCGATCGATTGATATGCGGGTGTCGCGCTTGCGCAAAAAGCTGATGAGCCTTGAGTGCCCCGTGACCATCCAGACCATCACGGCGCAGGGATACCTGTTCGTCGAAATCCCGACCGGGAGCCAGCATGCTGTCTAAAGTCCGCCCGTGGATGGCCATCGCGGCCGGCACCAGCTGGGCCGCCCTCACTTTTTACCTGTTGTGGTTGTGCTCGAACGCCTCGGTGTTTATCGGGGACTACAGTTTTCTGCGGCTGATGGCCGGGCCGGGTTATCTGGTTGCCGAGCAACTCAAGGCCTTGCCCGCCGAACAACGGGAGGCGCGCATCGAGTCACTGCAAGCACGCTTTCAGTACCCGGTGAGCCTGGTGAAAAAGGATGATATCGAGCTGCCGCCTGAAGCTATTGTGATGCTCGACCACCATCAGCCGGCGCAGAACAGTGATGAGGACGTCACCTACTTCCCGCTGGACGATGACACGGTGATTCAATTCGGCCCCTTGTGGGGAACCGCCGAAGTGAAGGACTTGCTGCAATATCCGGTGTACTGGGTGACCGCCTGTGTCGCCGGCCTGCCGGTACTGCTGTTTCTCTGGATTGCCCTGCGTGCCCGGCGCAAATACACCCATGACCTCGATGCCCTTAATGCCTGCATTGCTACCCTCGCCCGCTCGCCCAACACGCTGCTGCCCGCGATGAGCCAGGAGTGGGCGCCGCTGCTGCTGACCTTGCAACGGCATGCGCTGGATATCAGCTCGATGGGCGAACGCCACCGGGAGGTTTCCCAGGCGGTGTCCCACGAACTGCGCACACCCCTGGCGCGGATGCGTTTTGCCCTGGCACTGCTGAGTAAAAGCGCCGACCCCGACACCCGCACCCGCCTGCAAGAGCGCCTGCAAACCGACATCGAAGAGCTGGAGTCGCTGGTTCGCGCCAGCCTCGCCTTTGCCCGGCTGGCCGACGCACCCAGCGACCTGCAGCATGAGCCGATCAATCTCCATGCCTGGCTGCAGCAGGAGTTTGCCCTGCTGGACGGGCACCATCGCTTGCTGACCCTGGACACCGACCCGGCCGACCTGGAACTGATCGGCGACCGCGCCCTGCTGCATCTGATCGTGCGCAACCTGTTAAGCAACGCCATTAACTACGCCCGCGAACGGGTGAACGTCAGCGCTGCGTGCCAGGGCGAGCACCTGGTGCTGCATGTGGATGATGACGGCCCGGGCGTGCTGCCGGAAAACCGCGAAAAGATCTTCGAACCCTTCGTGCGCCTGGCCATGGGCGGCGACGAGCCCAGCGGTTTTGGCCTCGGCCTGGCACTGGCCAAGCGCGCCACCCATTGGCACGGGGGTGAGCTGTCGATCACCCGCAGCCCGTTGGGCGGCGCACGCCTGACCCTGACCCTGGCACTGCGCCCGGCCTAGGCTGTTACAGCCTGTGACAGTGGAACATCCGCGCTGCCGCTAACCTCGCGACCTTGCCCTTTGGATCAGGTTGGAGAGTCAGCTCATGCGTCACCCTAGACGGCATCTGCCCACGCTGCTGTTATCACTGTGCATGGCCGCCGGTTCATGGTCAGGCGGCGTTGCGGCCCAGAATGTCCACGCGCCCTACTACCCCGGCACCATCCTGCCCAATCGCCAGCCCCAGGCGATCATGGATCAACAACTGGTCACGTTCTACAAGGACTGGAAGGCGGTTTACCTGTCGGGGGAATGCGGCAGCGGCCGGTATTTCATCAAGGTCAACGCCGACCACAAACCCGTGGGTGGTGGCGCCGCGCCCAACACCATCACCGTGTCCGAGGCCCATGGCTACGGCATGCTGCTTGCTGTGATGATGGCCGACTACGATGACCAGGCCCAACGAATTTTCGACGGCATGGTGCGCTACTTCCAGGATCACCCGGCAGCGTCCGATCCCGGCCTGATGGCCTGGAACCAGACCGAGGGATGCAGTGACTCCACCGATCCTTTCCGTGGCGACGTCAGTGCCACCGATGGCGACCTGGACATCGCCTACGCCCTGCTGCTGGCGGATCAGAAATGGGGCAGCGAGGGCTCCATTGACTATCGCAGCGAGGCCAACACGGTGATGGCGGCGATCATGAAACACGAGGTGCACCCCAGGACTCAGCACCTGATGCTCGGCGACTGGGCCGGTAGCGACGGTGACGCAGAGCTTGAGTACACCACCCGCAGCTCGGACTTCATGCAGTCGCACCTCTACAGCTTTTTCGCCATGACCGGGGACAAGCGCTGGCAGGCGGTGCGCGACAAGACCTATTCGATCATCAGTGACTTTACCCAACGGTACAGCGCCAACAGCGGGCTGGTGCCGGACTTCATCAGCCACCTGGACACCTCGATCACCCCGGCGCGGCCCGAACTGGTGGAAGGCCCATACGACGGCAGCTATTCGTGGAACGCGGCCCGCTACCCTTGGCGCATCGGCCTGGATTACCTGATGTACGGTGACCCGCGTGCGCTGTACACCCTGACCACCTTCAACCGCTGGGCACGCGCCACCACCCACGATGAGCCGGGCAACTTCAACAGTGGTTACCGGATCGACGGCAGTTCAATCGAGGAAGCGCAGAATGAGCCAGCCTTTGTGGCGGCGCTCGGGGTCAGCGCAATGATCAGCCCCGACAATCAGCTGTGGCTCAATAACCTTTGGGACAACCTGCAACGCCGGTCCATCCGTGACCATGACTATTACGGCAATACCCTCAAACTGCTGGGCATGGTGGTCATGTCCGGCCATTGGGAGCGGCCCCAACCGGCGCCCCTCAAAAAAACCGCACACGTGCCTGTCCATCCGTCATCCGGCTCTGCGGCACCGGGACCCGTGGCATCTTTGCCGCCCGCCTCGCACCTGATGCTGGCTCGCGGCTTCATGTTCAAGAAACTGCTGGGGCGTCGCGGCGTCAGCTGAGGCGTGCGCGTAAAGAGAGACGCGGAGCGTCCCTGGCGGCATTCCCACGCAGAGCGTGGGAACGATCAGCATAAAAAAACCCCGCCTGCATCGCTGCAGGCGGGGTTTTTCAGTATCGGGGTAAGACTGGCTTACATCATGCCGCCCATGCCGCCCATACCGCCCATGTCTGGCATACCGCCGCCAGCTGGAGCATCTTCTTTGATCTCGGCGATCATTGCTTCAGTGGTGATCATCAAGCTGGCAATCGACGAAGCCGCTTGCAGAGCCGAACGAGTCACTTTAGCCGGGTCCAGGATGCCCATTTCGATCATGTCGCCGTATTCGCCGGTAGCAGCGTTGTAACCGAAGTTACCCGAACCCTGCTTGACCTTGTCGACCACTACGCTTGGCTCGTCGCCGGAGTTGGCAACGATCTGGCGCAGAGGTGCTTCAACAGCACGACGCAGCAGAGCGATACCGACGTCCTGGTCAGCGTTGTCGCCTTTGAGCTCGGAGATAGCCTGCAGAGCGCGAACCAGTGCCACGCCACCGCCAGGTACCACGCCTTCTTCAACGGCTGCACGAGTAGCGTGCAGGGCGTCTTCAACGCGGGCTTTCTTCTCTTTCATTTCAACTTCGGAACCCGCGCCAACCTTGATCACTGCAACGCCGCCGGACAGCTTGGCCAGACGCTCTTGCAGTTTTTCACGGTCGTAGTCGGAAGTGGTATCAGCCACTTGAGCGCGGATCTGGGTAACACGTGCCTGGATGTCAGCTTCAACACCAGCACCGTCGATCACGGTGGTGTTTTCCTTGGTCACGGTGACGCGCTTGGCATTACCCAGGTGTTCCAGGGTAGCGCTTTCCAGGCTCAGGCCGATCTCTTCGGAGATAACGGTACCGCCAGTCAAAACAGCGATGTCCTGCAGCATGGCCTTGCGACGATCGCCGAAACCAGGTGCCTTGACAGCAACCACTTTCACGATACCGCGCATGTTGTTCACAACCAGAGTCGCCAGGGCTTCGCCTTCAACGTCTTCGGAAACGATCAGCAGTGGGCGGCCGGCCTTGGCAACAGCTTCCAGAACTGGCAGCAGTTCACGGATGTTCGAGATCTTCTTGTCAACCAGCAGGATCAGTGGGCCGTCGAGCTCGGCGGTCATGGTGTCTGGCTTGTTGACGAAGTACGGGGACAGGTAGCCACGGTCGAACTGCATGCCTTCAACAACCGACAGTTCGTTTTCCAGGCCCGAGCCTTCTTCAACGGTGATCACGCCTTCTTTACCGACTTTTTCCATGGCTTCGGCAATGATGTCGCCGATGGAGCTGTCGGAGTTGGCCGAGATGGTGCCGACCTGAGCGATTGCCTTGGTGTCAGCGCATGGCTTGGACAGGGACTTCAGCTCTTTGACAATGGCGATGGTCGCCTTGTCGATGCCGCGTTTCAGGTCCATCGGGTTCATGCCGGCAGCGACGGCTTTCAGGCCTTCGTTGACGATCGACTGAGCCAGGACGGTCGCGGTGGTGGTGCCGTCGCCTGCGTCATCGTTGGCACGGGAGGCAACGTCTTTGACCAGCTGCGCGCCCATGTTTTCGAAGCGATCTTTCAGCTCGATTTCTTTGGCGACGGAAACGCCGTCCTTGGTGATGGTCGGAGCGCCGAAGCTCTTCTCGATGATCACGTTACGGCCTTTAGGGCCCAGGGTCGCTTTTACTGCGTCAGCCAGGACGTTCACACCGGCGAGCATTTTCTTACGGGCGGAATCGCCGAATTTAACTTCTTTAGCAGCCATGATCGATATTCCTTAAATACTTTGTAGTAACGGGAAGATGAGCGGGGAAGTCAGCCTTCCAGAACAGCGAGAATCTCGTTCTCAGCCATTACCAGCAGGTCTTCGCCGTCGATTTTCACAGTGTTGCTGCCGGAGTAAGGGCCGAAAACAACCTTGTCACCCACTTTCACAGCCAGCGCACGTACTTCACCGTTTTCCAGGGTCTTGCCTGGGCCAGCAGCGAGAATCACACCGTGGTTGGCTTTCTCAGCAGCCGAACCTGGCAGCACGATACCGCCAGCGGTTTTCTTTTCTTCTTCACTGCGACGGATGACGACGCGGTCATGCAGAGGACGAAGCTTGCTCATTGTCGATCTCTCCTAATTGTGTTTTTCATCGGCCGGTGTCAATTCCGGCTAGTTAAATTCCGGCGGTGCCGGTCGCGGTTCGCGGCGCGAAACGCGGAAGTCTGTCTGGTGTCGCCACCAGAAACCTTGCGGTGACCGTTACATAAGGGCGCATAAGCTTATTACAAGGGTACCGAGATGAAAATTTTTGTGTCGGGGGGCGTCTTCAAAAGCCGCACGGCACCCGCGGGTGCCGTGCCAGTGAGGAGATTACTTGGGGTCGCGGTGTTCGAACTCACCTTCGATCACGTCACCTTCGCGCCCCAGGGGCTGGCGCGGGGCCGGGCCACCACGGGGTTGCAGGTCATCGGCAAAGGCGCGCTGGCGAATGGCAGCCTCTTCGGCACGCTGGCGCATCTTGCCCGCCAGCACTTTGCGAGTGAATGGCAGCAACATCACCAGGCCAACCACATCGCTGATAAAGCCCGGCAGGATCAGCAGGCCACCGGCCAACGCCATCATCAGGCCTTCGAGCATGGTCTGGGCCGGCAGCTCGCCGCGATTCAGGCTTTCACGGGCACGCAGCGCCGTGGCCAGGCCGGCGACGCGCAGCACCAGTACGCCGAGCATCGAGCCGAGAATGATCAGCAGCAGCGCCGGGAAAAACCCGATTGCCCCGCTGACTTGTACGAATACGAACAGCTCAAGCACCGGAAACAACAAAAAGAGCAACAAAAAAGGGCGCATCAAATGGTTCCTCAACGCAAGAATGCCTTGCTACTCCACCTTAGATGACGTCGCCGTTTCGTGAATTCAAGCTTCAGCGGCTGCTTTTTTCGGCCAGACCTCGGCGTGAGCCAGGAAAACCAAGGCTTCGCGTACTTGTGTCGGCGTGTTGCAAGGCTCGGCAAAGGGCAGCCAGTAGAGGGCCTGGCCAATGCGCAAGTGCATGCCTTCGCTGTCGATACCGGCCAGTTGCGCAGGCTCGGAGGTCGGCAGGCCGGCCAGTTCGACATAGTGGGCAATCGCCTTGGTGTGGTCGCTGTTCATGTGCTCGACCATGCTCAGCTCGGCCTTGCCGGCAAACGGATTGGCCAGGGTCAGTTGGTCGACCCAGTGGATCGCGCCGAACCCGCCGATATAACGATGGCGCACCGGCTTGAGCACCCAGAAGTCAAAATCATGGGCCTTGTGGTAGTTCGCCGAGTCCGGGAAATAGCGGTAATAACGCTCGGCGGCGGCTTCAATCGCAGCGCCGTCTTCGAGCTTTTCGGCCTCGGCGAGGTAGGTCAGGCGCCCTACCGCTTGCACGTCGTCAGCCTCACGCTCACCGACCAGCAACGAGCACTTGGGGTCTTTCTGCAGGTTATGGGTGTGCTGGGCGATACGGCTGATCAGGATCAGCGGCCGGCCCTCGGCGTCCAGGCAATACGGCACCACCGAGCCAAACGGGAAACCGGGCATGGCCTTGGACAAGGTGGCGAGTGCCCCACGGTATTCCTTGAGCAGTAGTTCTCGGGCATTCTTGGCAACGTGCGCGCTCAACTTATGACTCCTTCGATAAATTTCGTCAAAAAACAAACCTGGATAGCCGCTTAATTCTGCCCACAGGACTTGCGAATGCATCTCAACGACAAAGTAATCATTATCACCGGCGGTTGCCAGGGTTTGGGCCGGTCCATGGCCGAGTATTTTGCCGCCAAAGGTGCCAACCTGGCGCTGGTGGACCTCAATCAGGAAAAACTCGACCGGGCGGTGGCCGCCTGCCAGGCCCATGGGGTGAAGGCACGCGCCTATCTGTGCAACGTGGCGAATGAAGAGCAGGTGACCCACACCGTGGCACAGATCGCCGAAGACTTTGGTGCGATCAACGGCTTGATCAACAACGCCGGGATCTTGCGTGATGGCTTGCTGCTCAAGGTCAAGGACGGCGAGATGACCAAGATGAGCCTGGCCCAGTGGCAGGCGGTGATCGATGTCAACCTTACCGGGGTGTTCCTGTGCACCCGTGAGGTGGCGGCGAAAATGGTGGAGCTGAAGAACCAGGGCACCATTATCAATATCTCGTCGATCTCGCGGGCCGGCAATGTCGGGCAGACCAACTACTCCGCCGCCAAGGCCGGTGTAGCGGCCGCCACTGTGACCTGGGCCAAGGAGCTGGCGCGCTACGGCATCCGCGTGGCGGGCATCGCACCGGGGTTTATCGAGACCGAGATGACCCTGGGCATGAAGCCCGAGGCCTTGGAGAAGATGACCGCCGGCATTCCCCTCAAGCGCATGGGGCGGCCAGAGGAGATTGCCCATTCAGCGGCGTATATCTTCGAGAACGACTACTACACCGGGCGGATTCTGGAAATGGACGGCGGGTTACGCCTTTAATTACCAGGCGGCTCGTTACCAGGCGACGCCGAACCCTGCGGTGTAGCGGGTCTTGCTCAACGCGCTTTCCGAGTCGCCACTAATAATGTCGCGCTCGGCCTTGAGGTTGAGGGAGGCCCACTCGGTGACTTTGTAGCGCAAGCCCATTTCCGCATCCAGGGAGTACTCGGACGGCCCGGCCAGCGGCTTGCCCACTTCGCCATTGGTGAAGAATTCAACGGTCTTGCCCACCAGGTAGCGGTTGTAGTTCCACTTCATGGCCAGCGAATAGAAGTTGTCCTTGCCGCCGTCCTGGTATTCATAGTCAGTGCGGTTGACCAGCGAACCGAGGGAGAACGCGCCCAGTTCGTCATCCCAGAATTGGTAGCCCGGGCCGGTACCCACGGTGCGCTGGCGGGACAGGTCCTCGACCTTGTCGCGCTTGTAGGTCAAGCGGCCCTGCCAGAACCAGTGTTCGGTAATAAACCGGTCCAGGTCGTACTCCAGCGCCCAGTTGTCGGTGGTGGTCACGTCGTCCTGAAATTCGCGGTTGTATTCGCCCTCGGCGGTATGGCGCCACTGGCCATGGCGGGCAGTGGTCTTGAAGTCGATGTCGTAGTCGTTGGTGTCGTTTTCCGCGCGCTTGTAGTCCAGCGCCATATCGACATTGCCCTTCCACACCAGATCCTCGATCACCGGCTTGGGCTTGATGATCTGCTGGATGCTCGCCAGCTCGACAGTCTTGGGCGCCTCGCCGTTGGCCAGGATGACCTTGCCATCGTCGGCCGGCTGCAGGGACTTGGCCTTCTCACCGCTGTAGGCATCCTGCTTGACCAGCAATTCCTGATCGCTCTCCAGGGTCTTGACCTGCTTCCAGTCCACCGGTATCGCGCCGGCATAGTCGGTCTGGATCAGCAGCTTGCCGCCGTCGAAAACCTTGATCTTGCCGGTCAGGCGGTCACCGTTCTTCAACCAGACGGTGTCGGCGAGCAACGGGGTGGAGGCGCTGAAAACAGCGAGGCACAGCAGGGTTCTGGACAACATAAGCGGATATGGGGCTCGAGTTTGACGAAAAAACGGGCATTATCGGGGTGGATAACTTCTTAGCAAGGACTGACTCGGGTATTCGTATCGAGTTCCGCTCTCAGCCCCCCATTTTGCAGAAATTTCTTACAAATAGACGGATATTTTCATCGGATATGCCACCGTGAACGAACTGACCGACGCTCCGCAAAGCCCCGCTGAAATGCGCCGCACCGTGCTGTACCTGACCCTCGCCCAAGTGCCCGAAGGCTGCGTGATCAGCTACGGGGAGCTGGCACACCTCGCCGGTTTGGGTCGCGCCGCACGTTGGGTGGGTCGCACCCTGAGCCAACTGCCCGAGGACACCAAACTGCCCTGGCATCGCGTGCTGGGTGCCGGTGGTCGGATAAGTCTGCCGGTGGGCAGTGCCTCGGGTGACGAGCAACGTGCGCGTTTGCGCGGCGAAGGCGTCAGCATCCTGAACAATCGTGTTGATATTCAGCGTCATGGCTGGCGCCCGGTAGAGCACAGCGGTTAGAGTGCGCGCTTTATTTGCGTAATTCTGAGGCAGACTCCAGCCCATGCCCCGTAAAACCTGGCGCGCCGCGCTCGCCGCCTATGCCAGCCCCTCGACGTTAGTGCTGTTGCTGCTCGGCTTTGCTGCCGGCTTGCCTTACATGTTGGTGTTCTCGACGCTCTCGGTATGGTTGCGCGAGGCCGGCGTGGCCCGCGAAACCATCGGTTATGCGAGCCTGATCGGCCTGGCCTATGCCTTCAAGTGGGTCTGGTCGCCCCTGCTCGACCAATGGCGCCTGCCACTGCTCGGCAAGCTCGGACGTCGTCGCTCCTGGCTGGTACTGTCCCAGACGCTGGTGATCCTCGGATTGATCGGCATGGGTTTCTGTGATCCGCAAAAGCATCTGTCCTGGCTGATCGCCATCGCCGTGATCGTGGCCTTCGCTTCCGCCACGCAAGACATCGCCGTAGACGCCTACCGCCTGGAAATCGCCAGCGACAGCCAGCAGGCCGCGCTTGCCGCCAGCTATATGTCCGGTTATCGCGTGGCCGCGCTGCTTGCCACCGCAGGTGCGCTGTTTTTTGCCGAAGGCTTCGGTTCCACCGGGTTCAACTACAAGCACTCGGCATGGGCCGGTACGTACGTGCTGTTTGGTGCACTGATGGTGCCTGCGCTGCTGACCACGCTGTTCATGCGCGAACCCAATGTGCCGCTGCGTACCCAATTGCAGGCCGGGCGCTACAGCTTTGCTCACCAGCTGGTCTCGGTGTTCGTGTTGATCGTGCTGCTGGTCTCGGTGCCGGCGATGTTCACCCAGTTGTACAACACTGATTTCGCCAGCGTGCTGTTCCATGGGGTCAGCCTGCTGGACCTGCTGCTGGAAGATCGCGCGTTCCTGCGGGCCATCCTCTACATCATCCTGACCACGCTGTGCCTGTCGACCATGGGCCGCCGGGGCCTGGCGCCGGTGCTCACGCCGGTCAACGACTTTATCCTGCGCTACCGCTGGCAGGCCTTCCTGCTGTTGGGGCTGATTGCCACCTACCGCATGTCGGACACGGTAATGGGCGTAATGGCCAACGTGTTCTATATCGACCAGGGCTTTACCAAGGACCAGATCGCCGGTGTCAGCAAAGTCTTCGGCCTGATCATGACCTTGCTGGGCGCCGGCATGGGTGGCCTGTTGATCGTGCGCTTCGGGATTCTGCCGATCCTGTTCATCGGCGGCATTGCATCGGCCGGCACCAACCTGCTGTTCGTGATGCTCGCCGACATGGGCCCGGACCTGCAGATGCTGATTTTCACCATTTCCCTGGATAACTTCAGTTCAGGCATGGCGACCTCGGCGTTTGTCGCGTACCTGTCGAGCCTGACCAACCTGAAGTTCTCCGCCACCCAATACGCCCTGCTCAGTTCGATCATGTTGCTGCTGCCGCGCTTGATCGGCGGGTATTCGGGGGTGATGGTCGAGAAGTTCGGTTACCACAACTTCTTCATGATCACCTGCCTGCTGGGTGTGCCGACGCTGGTCCTGATCGCCTTGCACTGGTTTCAGGAAAGCCGGCGGATTCGCTTGAATCCTCCCGAGGAAAACGAATCACTGTAGGAGCTGGCTTGCCTGCGATTGCATCACCGCGGTGTAACTGACACACCGTGTTGCCTGCATCGCAGGCATGCCAGCTCCCACAGAAGCCCTGCTCCAGCAACCAGATGCCTGTACGTCGGCAGCAAGCGCCCGTACAATCCCAAGTCATTTCAAGTCCAAGCAACCGACAACGGCCTACCATGCGCACCAGTCAATATTTGCTCGCCACACAGAAAGAAACGCCTTCCGACGCGGTCGTGATCAGCCATCAGCTGATGCTGCGCGCCGGCATGATCCGCAAACTGGCCTCGGGCCTGTACACCTGGCTGCCCATGGGCTTGAAGGTGATGCGCAAGGTCGAAGCCATCGTTCGTGAAGAAATGAACGCTGCCGGCTCTCTGGAAGTGTTGATGCCGAGCACCCAACCGGCTGAGCTGTGGCAGGAATCCGGGCGCTGGGAAGAGTACGGCCCTGAATTGCTGCGCTTCAAGGATCGTCATGGCCGGGACTTCTGCGCCGGCCCGACCCACGAAGAAGTGATCACCGACCTGATGCGCAACGAGTTGAGCAGCTACAAGCAACTGCCCCTCAACCTGTATCAGATCCAGACCAAGTTCCGTGACGAAATCCGCCCACGCTTCGGTTTGATGCGCGGCCGCGAATTCATCATGAAGGACGCCTATTCGTTCCACGCTGACCAGGCGTCCCTTCAGGTCACTTACGACCGCATGCACACCGCCTACTGCAACGTGTTCACGCGCCTGGGCCTGAAATTCCGCCCAGTTGAAGCGGACAACGGCTCCATCGGCGGTGCCGGCTCCCACGAGTTCCACGTGCTGGCCGAGTCCGGTGAAGACGACATCGTGTTCAGCAACGGTTCCGACTACGCGGCAAACATCGAGAAAGCCGAAGCCGTGCCACGGGAAACTTCCCGCCCTGCGCCAAGCGAAGAGCTGCGCCTGGTGGACACGCCCGAGACCAAGACCATCGCGGCCCTGGTGGGAAAATTCAATCTGCCGATTGAAAAGACCATCAAGACCCTGATCGTGCGCGCCGAGGAAGAAGGCAAGCTGATCGCCCTGGTAATCCGCGGCGACCACGAGCTCAACGAAATCAAGGCCGCCCAGCAGCCAGGCGTTGCCAGCCCGCTGGTCATGGCCACCGACGCCGAACTGCGCGACGCCATTGGTGCCGGTGCCGGCTCCCTGGGCCCGCTGAACCTGCCATTGCCGATCATCATCGACCGTTCGGTCGAGCTGATGAGCGACTTCGGCATCGGTGCCAACATCGATGACAAGCACTACTTTGGCGTGAACTGGGAACGTGACCTGCCGGTTCCGACCGTGGCCGACCTGCGCAACGTGGTGGCCGGCGACCCAAGCCCGGACGGCAAGGGCACCCTGGAAATCAAGCGCGGCATCGAAGTCGGGCACATCTTCCAGCTGGGCAACAAGTACAGCAAGGCGATGAAGTGCGAAGTGCTGGGCGAGAACGGCAAGCCGATCACCCTGGAAATGGGCTGCTACGGCATTGGCGTATCCCGCGTGGTTGCGGCTGCCATCGAGCAGAACAACGACGAGAAAGGCATCATCTGGAGCGACGCCCTGGCGCCATTCCAGGTTGCCCTGGTACCGCTGCGCTACGAAACCGAGCAAGTACGCGAAGCCACCGACAAACTGTATGCCGAACTCACGGCTGCCGGTTTTGAAGTGCTGCTGGATGATCGGGACAAGAAAACCAGCCCGGGCATCAAGTTTGCCGACATGGAACTGATTGGCATCCCGCACCGGATCGTGGTCAGTGACCGCGGCCTGGCCGATGGCAATCTGGAATACAAGAGCCGGACCGAAGCCGAGGCCCAACCGTTGCCGGTGGCTGACGTGCTGTCTTTCCTTCAGGCGCGTATTCGTCGCTGAAAACCAGATCAAGAGTCGTCATGTTCAAGCGAAACACCATAGCCCTGGGGGGCGCCACGTTATGTGGCGCCCTGCTGGTCAGCGGCTGCGCCAACCAAATGTCGCAACGCAGCGAGCACGAGGAACGCATCGAGCGCAAATTGCTCGATCACAGCCTGCAGATCGACGTGGGCGAGCCGAAGGTGCTGGAGCTGCCGCAACGCCGGGTGCGCATTCACGAGCAAAAGACCTTTGAGGTCACCGAGTTCGAAGTTACCCGTCGCTACGACCGCTACACGCCCTACCAGCCCTGGCGCAAACTCTATGAGATGCCCCTGGGCGCGGTCGCGCTGGTGGCGGGCGTCGGCGCCAACGTGGCGAATGTGTTTGCCCTGGGCAACCTGCCTGCCAGCATGACCCGGGATTGGCTCAGCTATGGCGTGGACGGGCTCAACCCGTTCATGAACGTGCAATCCAACGGCCGTGCGCAACAGAACCTGGCGGGTATCGATGAAGTCCAGCGCGACAAGCGCGTGGAGTATTCGAGCCTGCCCTGGAGCGAGCGCCCGGTACAGGTGACTGCCGGCAAGCAAACCCATGAGCTGACCACCGACCGCGATGGCGTGCTGCGCCTGAACCTGTTGGACAGCCCGTTTGCCGAGCAGGACCTGAACCGCATCAGCACCCTGAAGATCAGTGTTGAAGATGCCCAGGATGACGTGCACTCGGACTCATCCCTGGCCATCAGCGGCACCCTGCGGGGCAAATTGCTCGAAGCTCACGGTTTGATCTATGACGACCTGGAAGACGACGAGGTCAACGAGTGGGTGCACCGGGTCAAGCGCCTGTCGGAGCTGGGCCTGGAAGAAGAAGCCAGCGAGCTGGAACAGAGCCTGATCGAACTGACCCGCAATGATCCGGAGTTGCAGCAGGAATTCCTGCAGGCCTTGACCAAGGATGCCGGACGCCTGGTGGCGGACCCCGGGGCACGCTGAAGCCTTTAAATGTGGGAGCGGGCTTGCTCGCGAATGCGGCGTGTCAGCCAGCACATGCGTCAACTGACACACCGCATTCGCGAGCAAGCCCGCTCCCACATTTGGTTTTCGGTTTCTACCAGGGGAATTGGAGCTGCTCGTTGCCGTTGCTCAAATCCAGCAAACGCACGCCTATTCCCAGCAATCGCACCGGCTTGTCGCCGCGATTGAACGCCTGGGTCAGCAACTGCCGGTAACTCTCCAGGTCCCGCCCTGCCCCCGCCTGCTCCAGGGTCGTCTGGGTAAAGTCGTGAAACTTCACTTTGACGAACGGCTTGCCCGCCCGATAACTGCTGTCGATGCGCGCCATGCGCCCGGCCAGGGTGTCCATCAGCTCCGGCAGTTTTTCCAGGCAACTGGGCAAGTCCGGCAGGTCGACATCGTAGGTATTTTCCACGCTGATGGATTGCCGGCGGCTGTCGTTCTGCACCACACGGTCATCAATCCCACGCGCCAGGCTCCAAAGCCGCTCGCCAAAACTGCCAAACTCTCGCACCAGCGCCAGCTTGTTCCACTCCCGCAGTTGTAGGCAGTCCTCGATCCCCAGCCGCGCCAGCTTGTCGGCCGTCACCTTGCCCACGCCGTGGAGCTTTTTCACCGGCAGCGCCGAGACAAAGTCTTCCACCTGGTCGGGGGTGATCACAAACAGTCCGTTGGGCTTTTTCCAGTCGCTGGCGATCTTGGCGAGAAACTTGTTCGGCGCCACGCCCGCGGAAACGGTGATGTGCAACTGGTTGGAGACCCGCCGGCGAATGTCCTGGGCAATGCGCGTGGCACTGCCGCCGAAATGCGGGCTGTCGGAGACGTCCAGGTAGGCTTCGTCCAGGGACAACGGTTCGATCAGGTCGGTGTAGTCGCGAAAGATCGTCTGGATTTCCTTTGATGCTTCTTTATAAGCATCCATGCGCGGCTTGACGATGGTCAGGTCCGGGCACAGCTTCAGGGCATGGCGGGACGACATGGCCGAACGCACACCATAGGCCCGTGCTTCATAGTTGCAGGTGGCGATCACCCCGCGACGGTCTGCCGAGCCACCGACCGCCAGGGGCTTTTGCGCCAGGGTCGGGTCGTCGCGCATCTCGATGGCGGCGTAGAAGCAATCACAGTCGACGTGGATGATTTTGCGCTGCGTCATATATAAGGCAGTGGTTCTGGGCAGAAAACGGACAGGCCGGCAGTATCTCACTCACACCTGTATATAGCACCAGTAGTTTGAATCTTCCGCTTAAGCGGTAGGAAAATTCGCAGGTGAATTCATTTTCTCAATCGAAACACACCCCCCAATAGAGCTGAAAGCCTCGGCCAGACTGGCCCCGCGGCCTATCAAGGGGCCACCTTGGAGAGCTAACCGATTGAACCACAAGCGCTTTTCTTTGAATCAGCGGTTGACACACTCGCGTTCCTCTGTAGAATGCCGACACACAGACGCGGGATGGAGCAGTCTGGTAGCTCGTCGGGCTCATAACCCGAAGGTCGTCGGTTCAAATCCGGCTCCCGCAACCAAACATCAAAAAAGGCTACTCGAAAGAGTGGCCTTTTTTGTGCCTGTCTGTTTTAGCCCTCGTTTCGATTGTCTGACAAAAAACCTTTCCCAATCGCGCACTTACCGCACCCGCGTGACAATCCGACGCTAAATTGCACTTATTTGACCCATCGTTCGATTAACGGTTGACACCCCGCCGTTGCTCTGTAGAATGCCGCCACACAGACGCGGGATGGAGCAGTCTGGTAGCTCGTCGGGCTCATAACCCGAAGGTCGTCGGTTCAAATCCGGCTCCCGCAACCAAACATCAAAAAAGGCTGCTCGAAAGAGTGGCCTTTTTTGTATCTGACGAAAAAGTCCTTTTGAAACAATGGCATGGCATCTTTCATGAAACCGTACACGGTTTGTAGAGTCCATCTCATTGCAAGCTATGCTAAGTCTTCAAGCACTGTCCTTCTACGACCAATGGGCGCTGTCGCCGCACTTCGCGATACGCGTTAATATTTGTAATTATTTTGTCCATAGGGATTGGTAACTTGGCTGGATACCTCCATCCTGTCGCGCACAATCCACGAGGTGATTGATGCGCGCCAACTCGTCTGAACCACAAGACTCTGTCACAGCGACACAACCGATCACTCCCACCCGTTTGCGCTGGCTGGATCTGTTGAGCAAATACCGCCAACCCATCGGGCTGGCCGTCACCTTGTTGCTGTTCGCAATCGCCCTTATCGCCTGTCGCCACCTGTTGCTTGAACTGGATCTGTACGCGCTCCACGATTCAATCCTTGAAGTACCCAAGCCTGCACTGCTGGGTGCGTTCGGTGCTGCTGTCGCCGGCTTTATCATTTTGTTGGGCTATGAATTTTCCGGTGCCCGTTATGCCGGCGTGAAGCTGCCTGCCAAGACTCTGGCCTACGGCGGCTTTACCGCATTCGCCATCGGTAACGCGATTGGTCTGTCGATGCTCTCGGGCGGCTCGGTACGCTACCGTTTATATGCACGGTATGGCATCGGCGCTTCGGAAGTGGCGCGCATGACCGTGTTTGCCAGCCTGGCCCTGGGTTGCGCCCTGCCGCCGCTCGCTGCGCTGGCCACCCTGAGCAACCTGCCTGCCGCGTCCAATGCCCTGCATCTACCTGCCAGCCTGCTCGGCGGCATCGCCGGTGCTGTGTTGCTGTTAACAGCCGCACTGTGCATTGGCATCTACCGCCGCCGCCTGCCGGAACAACCGTATCCGGACAACCTGCTGGTCAAGGCTGGGCGTCGCACTTTGCGCCTGCCGGGCCGTCGCCTGACCTTCCTGCAACTGATCATCACCGCCCTCGACGTGGCTGCGGCCGCTACCGTGCTGTATATGCTGCTGCCGGAAGCGCCGCCCTTTGGCCCGTTCCTGCTGGTGTACCTGCTGGCCCTGGCCGCCGGTGTGCTCAGCCATGTACCCGGTGGCGTCGGGGTGTTCGAAGCAATCCTGCTGGCTGCCTTCGCCGACAAGCTCGGTGCCGCGCCACTGGCGGCCGCACTGCTGCTGTACCGGATGATCTATGTGGTGCTGCCGCTGTTGATCGCTTGTGTGTTCCTGCTGGTCAACGAAGCCCAGCGCCTGTTCCATACGCAACAAAGCCTGCGCGCGGCCTCGGGCCTCGCTGCGCCGATCCTGGCCGTACTGGTTTTTTTGTCAGGCGTGGTCCTGCTGTTTTCCGGCGCAACCCCGGAAATCGACTCACGCCTGGAAAACATCGGCTTCCTGATTCCTCATCGCCTGATTGACGCTTCGCACTTTGGTGCCAGCCTGATCGGCGTGCTCTGCCTTCTGTTGGCCCAGGGCCTGCGTCGACGGTTGTCCGCGGCGTGGATGCTGACCATGGTGCTGCTGCTGACCGGCGCCCTGCTCTCCCTGCTCAAGGGTTTCGACTGGGAAGAAGCCAGCCTGATGACCATGACGGCGGTGCTGCTGGCGATCTTCCGGCGCTCGTTCTACCGCGCCAGCCGCCTGACCGAACTGCCGTTCTCGCCGCTGTACCTGGTGGCCAGCGTGTGCGTACTCGGTGCGTCGATCTGGCTGCTGTTGTTCGCCTACCAGGACGTGCCCTACAGCCATCAGTTGTGGTGGCAGTTCACCCTCGACGCCAACGCCCCGCGTGGCCTGCGCTCGCTTTTGGGCGCGGCCGTGGTGCTGGTGGTGGTGTCGCTGACCTGGCTGCTGCGTACCGCGCGCCCGATCATCCACTTGCCGACACCGGATGAACTGGAGCGCGCCACCAAGATCCTGATGAACTCTGCACAACCCGACGGCGGCCTGGCGCTGACCGGCGACAAGGCCCTGCTGTTTCACCCCAACGACGAAGCGTTCCTGATGTACGCTCGTCGCGGTCGCAGCCTGGTGGCCTTGTACGATCCGATTGGCCCGACCCTGCAACGGGCCGAGATGATCTGGCAGTTCCGCGACCTGTGCGACATTCACCACGCCCGCCCGGTGTTCTACCAGGTGCGCGCGGAGAACCTGCCGTACTACATGGACATCGGCCTCACCGCGATCAAACTGGGTGAAGAAGCCCGGGTCGACCTCAAACGCTTTGACCTGGAAGCCAAGGGCAAAGAGATGAAGGACCTGCGCTACACCTGGAACCGCGGGACCCGTGATGGCTTGTCCCTGGAGATCCACGAACCCGGCCAGGCCCCGATGGAGGAGTTGAAAGTCATCTCCGACGCATGGCTGACCGGTAAGAACGTGCGGGAAAAAGGCTTTTCCCTTGGACGATTCAGCGACGACTACCTCAAGCACTTTCGTATTGCGATCATTCGCTTCGAAGGGCGCCCGGTAGCGTTTGCGAACCTGCTTGAGACCTACAGCCACGACCTGGCCAGTCTCGACCTGATGCGTGCGCACCCGGACGCGCCGAAACTGACCATGGAATTCATGATGGTCGGCCTGATTCAACATTATAAGAACCATGGCTACGCCCGCTTCAGCCTCGGCATGGTGCCGTTGTCGGGCCTGCAACCACGACGTGGCGCCCCGCTGACCCAACGCCTGGGCTCGATGGTGTTCCGCCGTGGCGAGCAACTGTATAACTTCCAAGGCTTGCGCCGCTTCAAAGACAAGTTCCAGCCTGACTGGGAACCCCGTTATATGGCCGTGCCCGCAGGACTTGATCCGCTGGTGGCACTGGCCGACACCGCCGCCCTGATTGCGGGCGGCTTGACTGGATTGGTGAAACGCTGATGATTCGACGCTCCTGGCGGTATGTATTGGCATTTTTGGTGGTACTGGCACTGATCCTCGGTGGCGGCTACTGGTACTGGAACCGCCCTGCACCGCAACCGACTCTGGAACAACTGCCACAGGCCGATGGCACGGTCCTGACCCGCGTTACCCCGGGTACCGCGCCCAAGGCCCGCGTGGCCGTGGCCGTGCTGGCCGACGAAACCCTGACCGACAGCCAACTGATCGCCCTGAGCCAGGGCGGCGCAGCGCAGATCGTCCAGGTAATCCTGCCCAAGGATGACTGCAAGCTGCAGGAACAAGCCCTGCAAACCGCCCTCGGCCAGCTTGCCGGCCCAGCGACCCTGGTCAGCGGCATCGGCCCTGGCGCATCCCTCGCCTGGCGCTGGCTGGCCGCGCAGAACGACGACAAGGCCAATGCCATCTCCGTCGGCTTCGCGCTGGCGCAGCCAGGCTGCAACGACCCGCTGCCGAAGACTTCGGCCCACGGTAGCTGGCTGGTGGCCTGGAACGATAACCCTGACGATGATGCTGCCAGTTTCGTACGCGACACGCCGCGTGCTACCACCAGCATCAGCGACTACGACGTTCACT
Organism: Pseudomonas sp. F9001; assembly: GCF_013385435.1. NCBI lineage: Bacteria > Pseudomonadati > Pseudomonadota > Gammaproteobacteria > Pseudomonadales > Pseudomonadaceae > Pseudomonas > Pseudomonas sp. F9001. Next base: position 80,139 of record NZ_JACAPX010000001.1, on the reverse strand, counting down.
ACCCGCAAGTGCTGAACAACGAGTTGCGCAAGCAACTGGTGGGCTCGGACAACGGCGGCCTGGCGATCCCGGTGGTCGAAGTGCCGGCTGGGCAGGCCAAGGACACCGTCACCCTGTTCCTCTCCGGTGACGGCGGCTGGCGTGACCTGGACCGCGACGTGGCCGGTGAAATGGCCAAGATCGGCTACCCGGTGGTGGGCATCGATACCCTGCGCTACTACTGGCAGCACAAGACTCCGGAACAAAGCGCCAAGGACCTCGCCGAGCTGATGCAGCACTACCGGCAGAAATGGGGCACCAAGCGCTTCGTGCTGACCGGCTACTCGTTCGGCGCCGATGTGCTGCCGGCCATCTACAACCGCCTGCCGGAAAACGAGCAGCAGCGTGTAGACGCGATCATCCTGCTGGCCTTCGCCCGCACCGGCAGCTTCGAGATCGAAGTGGAAGGCTGGCTGGGCAACGCCGGCAAGGAAGCTGCGACCGGCCCGGAAATGGCCAAGCTGCCGGCCGACAAGGTGGTGTGCATCTACGGTGCCGAAGAAGTCGACGAGAGTGGCTGCACCGACAAGACCGCTGTCGGCGAAGCCGTGAAGCTGCCTGGCGGCCATCACTTCGACGAGAACTACCCGGCGCTGGCCAAGCGTCTGGTAGACATCATCGAGAAGCGCCAGGGCAAGACCCCGGCCGAATAAGCGCCCACAAAAAAGCCCCCGCTGCCGCAAGGCACCGGGGGCTTTTTGTTGGGCTTACATTTCTACTTGAGTGCCGAGCTCGATCACCCGGTTAACCGGCAACTTGAAGAAGCGCAGGTTGCCGTTGGCGTTCTTCAGCATGAACGCGAACAACCCTTCGCGCCAACGCGCCATGCCCTTGATGCGGGACGCGATCACGGTTTCGCGGCTGAGGAAGTAGGTGGTGCGCATCGGGCTGAAATCCAGGTCATCCAGATGGCACAGCTTCAGCGCTTCGGGCACGTCCGGTTCATCGACGAAACCAAAGTGCAGGATCACCCGGAAGAAGCCCTCGCCATAGGAATCGACCTCGAAACGACGCTGGGCCGGTACACGCGGGATGTCTTCGTAGACCACCGTCAACAGCACCACCTGCTCATGCAGCACCTGGTTATGCAGCAAGTTATGCAGCAAGGCGTGGGGCACGGCATCCGGGCGTGCGGTCAGGAACACCGCCGTGCCTTGCACGCGATGAGGCGGCTGCACACGGATACTGCTGATAAAGATCGGCAGCGGCAGCCCACCTTCGTCCAGCCGGTCCACCAGCAGCTCCTTGCCGCGCTTCCAGGTGGTCATGAGGATAAACAACACAATCCCCGCCAATACCGGAAACGCACCACCCTGCACGATCTTCGGCACGTTGGCGGCAAAGAACAGCCCATCCACCAACAGGAAACCGATCAACACCGGGATAGCCAGTACCGGCGGCCATTTCCACAGCAACAGCATCACCGCCGACACCAGAATGCTGGTGATCAACATGGTGCCCGTCACCGCCACACCGTAGGCCGAAGCCAGGGCGTTGGAGGACTCGAAGCCCAGCACCAGCAGGATCACGCCCACCATCAGTGACCAGTTCACCGCGCCGATGTAGATCTGGCCTTGCTCGGCGCTGGAAGTGTGCTGGATATGCATGCGCGGGATGTAACCGAGCTGGATCGCCTGACGGGTCAGGGAGAACGCCCCGGAGATTACCGCCTGGGAAGCAATCACGGTGGCCAAAGTGGACAACGCCACCAGCGGGACCAGAGCCCACTCCGGTGCCAGCAGGTAGAACGGGTTGCGGGCTGCCTCTGGATTTTCCAGCAGCAGCGCGCCCTGGCCAAAGTAGTTGAGCACCAACGCCGGCAGCACCAGGGCGAACCAGGCACGGGCAATCGGCTTGCGTCCGAAGTGGCCCATGTCGGCGTACAGCGCCTCGGCGCCGGTCAATGCCAGTACCACCGCACCGAGAATCGCCACGCCCATGCCAGGGTGAACGATGAAGAAGCGCACGCCCCACACAGGGTTGAGGGCGTTGAGCACCTCAGGGTGCTGGATGATTCCATGGATGCCCAGGCCGGCCAACACCAGGAACCACAGCACCATCACCGGGCCGAACAGCTTGCCGATGCGGTCCGTGCCATGTTTCTGGATCAGGAACAGCCCCACCAGCACCACCAGCGAAAGCGGCACCACCCAGCGCTCAAGGCCATCAAACGCCAGTTCCAGGCCTTCGACCGCCGACAATACCGAGATCGCCGGGGTGATCATGCTGTCGCCGTAAAACAGCGCCGCACCGATCAGGCCGAGAATCACCAGCACCGAACGCAACTTGGGGTAAGGTGCCGCCGCCCGCCGGGCCAAAGCCGTCAGGGCCATGATGCCGCCCTCGCCCTGGTTATCCGCGCGCAGGATAAACAGCACGTACTTGATCGAAACGACCCAGACCAGCGACCAGAAAATCAGCGCCAGGATCCCGAAGACCCCGTCGTGATTGACCTGAACCCCATAACCGCCAGCAAACACCTCTTTAAGGGTGTAGAGCGGGCTGGTGCCGATATCGCCGTAAACCACCCCCACTGCCGCCACCAGCATGCCGATCGGCTTTGCGTTGGACTGCTCGGCACCTGCTGCCTGACTACTTGCCTGACCCATCAACCACTCCTGCCCTTTGACCTGCGGTCTTTTATAAACAGCGCGCCTGCTGCGGGCGCCTATGCTGTCCACAGCATGCGCTGTTTTACTTCTCGTTACAGACGATTTATTGACCGAGGAAATTCACTCAGGTGCAACGGCGCGAAGCATAGCGCAGCACTCGTCGTATTTCCCTGCATAAAGCTGGTCAAGAGCGATTCCCGTCGCTAGAATTGCGCACTTTTTGATCAGAGGCACACCAAGTGCCCATCCGCCACCTTTCGTGCACGACGGGCGGCGTCATTCAATACCGAGGTTAGACATGTCCACCACCATCGCAAAAGCCAACCCCAAGGTCGGCTTTGTATCCCTGGGTTGCCCAAAGGCTCTGGTCGACTCCGAACGCATCCTTACGCAACTGCGCATGGAAGGCTATGACGTCGTGTCCACCTACCAGGACGCGGACGTGGTGGTGGTCAACACTTGCGGCTTCATTGACTCGGCCAAGGCCGAGTCCCTGGAAGTGATCGGCGAAGCCATCAAGGAAAACGGCAAGGTGATCGTCACCGGCTGCATGGGCGTGGAAGAAGGCAACATCCGCAACGTGCACCCAAGCGTGCTGGCCGTGACCGGCCCGCAGCAGTACGAGCAAGTGGTCAACGCCGTGCACGACGTAGTGCCGCCGCGCCAGGACCACAACCCGCTGATCGACCTGGTGCCGCCGCAGGGCATCAAGCTGACGCCGCGCCACTACGCCTACCTGAAGATTTCCGAAGGCTGCAACCACAGCTGCAGCTTCTGCATCATCCCGTCGATGCGCGGCAAACTGGTGAGCCGCCCGGTGGGCGACGTGCTGGACGAGGCCCAGCGCCTGGTCAAATCCGGCGTGAAAGAGCTGTTGGTGATCTCCCAGGACACCAGCGCCTACGGCGTCGACGTCAAATACCGCACTGGCTTCTGGAACGGCGCGCCGGTGAAAACCCGCATGACCGAACTCTGCGAAGCCCTGAGCAGCCTCGGCGTATGGGTGCGCCTGCACTACGTTTACCCGTACCCGCACGTTGACGAGTTGATCCCGCTGATGGCCGCCGGCAAGATCCTGCCGTACCTGGACATCCCGTTCCAGCACGCCAGCCCGAAAATCCTCAAGGCCATGAAACGCCCGGCCTTCGAAGACAAGACCCTGGCGCGCATCAAGAACTGGCGCGAGATCTGCCCGGACCTGATCATCCGCTCCACCTTCATCGTTGGCTTCCCCGGCGAAACCGAAGAAGACTTCCAGTACCTGCTGGACTGGCTGACCGAGGCCCAGCTGGACCGCGTCGGCTGCTTCCAGTACTCGCCGGTGGAAGGTGCTCCGGCCAACCTGCTGGACGCTGCCATCGTGCCGGACGACGTCAAGCAGGACCGTTGGGAGCGCTTCATGGCGCACCAGCAGGCCATCAGTTCGGCGCGCCTGCAACTGCGCATCGGCCGTGAGATCGAAGTACTGATCGACGAAGTCGACGAGCAAGGCGCTGTAGGCCGCTGCTTCTTCGATGCGCCGGAAATCGACGGTAACGTGTTCATCGACGATGCCAGCGGCCTGAAGCCGGGCGACAAGGTCTGGTGCACCGTGACCGACGCCGACGAGTACGACCTGTGGGCTGAAAAACGCGCATAAGGTGTAAAGAATTGAAAAAGCCCTGCCTCTGGACAAGATGCGGGGCTTTTTTAGGTCTATCGTTTTGCCCATCGGCGCCAATCATCGGCAAGGGGCAGCGGGCATGCGTCAGCATTCGGTTATCCATACACCCAAATCCAGCGACTATCAGGAACTGACTCGCATCTGGGAGGCTTCGGTGCGGGCCACCCATGACTTCCTGCCGGACAGTTACATCGAGCTGCTGAAAAACCTGGTGCTGACCCGCTACCTCGACGCGGTGATGCTGATCTGCACCAAGGACTCGCGCCAGCGCATCACCGGGTTTGCCGGGGTGGCCGCGGGCAAGGTCGAGATGCTGTTTATCGACCCCGAGCACCGTGGCCAGGGCCTGGGCCGGCAATTGCTGCGCTATGCCATCGAGTCGATGAATGCCGATCAACTGGACGTCAACGAACAGAACCCGCAGGCCCTGGGCTTTTACTTCAAGCAAGGCTTTGAGGTGATCGGACGCACGGACCATGACGGCATGGGCCAGCCTTATCCGTTGCTGCACATGCGTTTGCGCCAGGCCCAGCCACAGGCACGTCGCGGCTAAATGAAATGGAGCCGGGATTAACCGGCGCCACACAGGTACAATAGCCGCCCCCTTTTGTTTCGGCCCTTGTCATGACTGAACCCCTACGCCTCTCCAAACGCCTCATCGAACTGGTCGGTTGCTCCCGTCGGGAGGCTGAGCTGTTCATCGAAGGCGGCTGGGTCACGGTGGACGGCGAAGTGATCGACGAGCCGCAGTTCAAGGTCACCACCCAGAAGGTCGAGCTTGACCCTGAGGCCAAGGCCACAGCGCCGGAGCCGGTGACCATCCTGTTCCACGCCCCCGCCGGCGTGGATGCCGAGACAGCCATGGCGTCGATCAACGCCGAGACCCTGTCGGAAGAACACCGCTTCAGCAAGCGCCCGCTCAAGGGCCACTTCCTGCGCCTGACCGCCAGCAGTGACCTGCAAGCCAAGGCCAGCGGCCTGCTGGTGTTCACCCAGGACTGGAAGATTTTGCGCAAGCTGACCGCTGACGCGAACAAGATCGAACAGGAATACGTGGTGGAGGTGTCCGGCGACATGGTCGCCCACGGCCTGAACCGCCTCAACCATGGCCTGACCTACAAAGGTAAGGAATTGCCGGCGGTGAAAGCCAGCTGGCAGAACGAGAACCGCCTGCGCTTTGCGCTGAAAAACCCGCAACCGGGTGTGATTGCCTTGTTCTGCGAAGCCGTCGGCCTGAAAGTCGTCGCCATTCGACGCATCCGCATTGGCGGAGTCTCCATCGGCAAAGTGCCGGTAGGCCAATGGCGCTATCTGTCCGGCAAAGAAAAATTCTAAGACTTTTTTCGCCGCCGAATCTCTCGATACCGCCTGCCTGGGCGGTGTCCACAGTTGAATGACCAGGATTGCCCACCATGATTCACAACGACGTACTGCGCAGCGTGCGCTACATGCTCGACATCAGCGACAACAAGATGGTCGAGATCATCAAGCTCGGCGGCATGGAAGTCACCAAGGACGACCTGCTGACCTACCTCAAGAAAGACGAGGAAGAAGGCTTCGTGTTCTGCCCGGACGAAGTCATGGCGCATTTCCTCGATGGCCTGGTGATCTTCAAGCGCGGCAAGGACGAGAGCCGTCCACCGCTGCCGATCGAACTGCCGGTGACCAACAACATCGTCCTGAAGAAACTGCGCGTGGCCTTCGAACTGAAGGAAGACGACATGCACGCAATCCTCAAGGCCTCCGAGTTCCCGGTGTCCAAGCCTGAGCTGAGCGCACTGTTCCGCAAGTTCGGCCACACCAACTACCGCACCTGTGGTGACCAGCTGTTGCGCAACTTCCTCAAGGGCTTGACCCTGCGCGTTCGCGCCTAAACCCGTGAACTACAGCGTCTCGCCCATCGGCTTTGTCCGCTCCTGCTTCAAGGAGAAGTTCGCCATCCCGCGCCAGCCACAACTGGCGCCTGCCGCCCGGGGCGTGCTGGAGTTGGTGGCGCCATTCGACCAGGGTGAGGCGGTGCAGGGTTTGGAACAGGTCAGCCATGTGTGGCTGCTGTTCCTGTTCCACCAGGCGCTGGAAGACAAGCCCCGCCTGAAAGTGCGCCCGCCTCGCCTGGGTGGCAACACGTCCATGGGCGTGTTCGCCACCCGCGCGACGCACCGGCCCAACGGCATCGGCCAGTCAGTGGTCAAGCTGGACAAGGTGGAAGATGGGCGCCTGTGGATATCCGGGATCGACCTGCTGGATGGCACACCGATTCTCGACATCAAGCCGTACGTGCCGTACGCAGACATAGTTGACACTGCGACCAACAGCATCGCCAGCGCTGCGCCACCGCTGATTCCCGTGCAGTGGCTGAAGACTGCGCTGCAACAGGCAGAAGGCCACGCTCAGCGCCTTGGCGAGCCATTGGTGGCGTTGATCGAGCAGTGCCTGGCGCAGGATCCACGGCCGGCGTACCAGACTCCGGGGCCGGAGCGGGAATACGGGGCGCAGTTCTGGGATGTTGATGTGCGCTGGCACTATCCCGAAGCCGGGATGATTTGTGTGCTGGAAGTCGTGTCGGCCGGGTAAACCGGAAACAAATGTGGGAGCGGGCTTGCTCGCGAAAGCGGTGGATCAGTCAATACATCTGGTGACTGTTACACCGCTTTCGCGAGCAAGCCCGCTCCCACATTTTTTTGCGTCGCGCTTATTTCTCGACGAACGCACGCTCGATCAGGTAGTCGCCCGGCTCACGCATACGCGGGGAAACCTTCAAACCGAAGCTGTTGAGCACTTCGCTGGTTTCATCCAGCATGCTTGGGCTGCCGCACAGCATGGCGCGGTCGTCTTCAGGATTGATCGGCGGCAGGCCGATGTCACTGAACAGCTTGCCGCTGCGCATCAGGTCGGTCAGGCGGCCTTCGTTTTCGAACGGCTCACGGGTCACGGTCGGGTAGTAGATCAACTTGTCACGCAGGGCCTCGCCGAAGAACTCGTTCTGCGGCAGGTGCTCGGTGATGAATTCGCGGTAGGCGACTTCGTTGACGTAACGCACGCCGTGGCACAGGATCACTTTTTCGAAACGCTCGTAGGTTTCCGGGTCCTGGATCACGCTCATGAACGGCGCCAGGCCAGTGCCGGTGCTGAGCAGGTACAGGTGCTTGCCCGGCTTCAAATCGTCAAGCACCAGGGTGCCCGTCGGTTTTTTGCTGATGATGATCTCGTCGCCTTCCTTCAGGTGCTGCAATTGGGAAGTCAGCGGGCCATCAGGCACCTTGATGCTGAAGAACTCCAGATGCTCTTCCCAGTTCGGGCTGGCAATCGAGTAAGCGCGCATGAGCGGGCGGCCGTTGGGCTGTTGCAGGCCGATCATCACGAACTGACCGTTCTCGAAGCGCAGGCCCGGATCGCGGGTGCACTTGAAGCTGAACAGAGTGTCGTTCCAGTGATGAACACTGAGGACACGCTCGTGGTTCATGTTGCTCATGTACGGGGGACTCCTGGAAATGGGTCTGCGCCAAATGATGGATGCGCAATTGCACAGCATTCTAATGGCGGCGACAATATCTGTTAACTGGATTATTAAGATAAGGGTTATCGGTTATATCGATATGCGATTTACTCTACGTCAACTGCAAGTCTTCGTCGCCGTCGCCCAGCAGGAAAGCGTCTCGCGCGCTGCTGGCCTTCTGGCCTTATCTCAATCCGCCGCCAGCACGTCGATTACCGAGCTGGAGCGTCAATCCAGCTGCCAGTTGTTCGACCGCGCGGGCAAACGCCTGAGCCTCAACGCCCTCGGTCACCAGCTATTGCCCCAGGCGGTGGCACTGCTGGACCAGGCCAAGGAGATCGAGGACCTGCTCAACGGCAAGTCGGGCTTCGGCTCCCTGGCGGTCGGGGCCACGCTGACCATCGGCAACTACCTGGCCACGCTGCTGATCGGCAGCTTCATGCAGCAGCATCCCGAGAGCCAGGTGAAGCTGCACGTGCAGAACACTGCGCATATCGTGCATCAGGTGGCGCATTACGAAATTGATCTGGGTCTAATCGAAGGCGACTGCAGCCACCCGGACATCGAGGTGCAAACCTGGGTGGAAGATGAACTGGTGGTGTTCTGCGCACCCCAGCATCACTTGGCCAAGCGCGGCCAGGCGACCATGGAAGAGCTGACCCATGAAGCGTGGATCCTGCGGGAACAAGGCTCTGGAACACGCCTGACCTTTGACCAGGCCATGCGGCATCACCGCAGCGCGCTGAATATCCGCCTGGAGCTGGAACACACCGAGGCAATCAAACGCGCGGTGGAATCAGGCTTGGGGATTGGCTGCATTTCCCGGCTGGCGCTGCGCGACGCCTTCCGGCGTGGCAGCCTGGTACCGGTGGAAACCCCGGACCTGGACCTGGCCCGGCAGTTCTACTTCATCTGGCACAAGCAGAAGTACCAGACCTCGGCGATGCGCGAATTCCTCGAGCTGTGCCGGTCGTTCACCGCCGGGGTGCAGCGCAGCGACGAAATTGTACTGCCGACCATTGCCTAGATCAGGATCACGGCCCACACCAGGGTAATCATGGTCAGCGCTACGAACTGCGCGGCGCTGCCCATGTCCTTGGCATTTTTCGACAAGGGGTGCAGGTCCAGGGAAATCCGGTCGATCGCCGCTTCGACGGCGGAGTTGAGCAACTCGACGATCAGTGCCAGCAGGCACACCGCAATCAGCAGCGCCCGCTCTACCCGGCTGACGTTAAGGAAGAAACTCAGCGGGATCAGGATGACATTGAGCAACACCAGCTGACGAAACGCCGCCTCGCCGGTGAAAGCCGCACGCAGGCCATCCAGGGAATATCCGCCTGCGTTGAAAATACGTTTGATACCGGTTTGACCCTTGAAAGGCGACATAGAGTAGGCAACTGAGCAAAAAGGTGTGGGGAAACTAGAGCAAGCAAAGTCAAAAAAACGTGAATGAACAGCGTCTTAATGCTGCGAAATTGACTCAAGTTGTTGCAAGAGCAGCGCCGCCTGGGTTCGCGTACGTACGCCGAGCTTGCGGAAGATCGCCGTGACGTGAGCCTTGATGGTCGCTTCCGACACGCTCAACTCGTAGGCAATCTGTTTGTTCAACAGGCCTTCGCAGACCATGGTCAATACGCGGAACTGCTGGGGCGTGAGGCTGGCCAGGCCATCACGCGCGGCCTTGGCTTCGTCGGAGACGTTGATCTCTTCAAAGGCCTGCGGCGGCCAGGAGACATCGCCATCCAGCACCGTGCGCACGGCTTTCTGGATGTCTTCCATGGAGCTGGACTTGGGAATGAAACCACTGGCACCGAACTCCTTGGAGCGCACCACCACCGACGCCTCTTCCTGGGCCGATACCATCACCACCGGAATTTGCGGGTATTGCCCACGCAGCAGCACCAGCCCGGAAAAACCGTAGGCACCCGGCATGTTCAGGTCCAGCAGGACCAGGTCCCAGTCGGACTTTTCGGTAAGGCGGGTTTCCAGCTCGGCAATGCTGGCGACTTCGACGAGGCGTACATCCGGCCCCAGGCCCAACGTGACCGCCTGGTGCAGCGCACTGCGAAACAGCGGGTGGTCATCGGCAATCAGGATTTCGTATGTGGCCATTTATTAAATGATCCTGTTTTTTAGGGCGGCACTGATGGGTTCAGTGCTCGCCAACGCGCAAGGTGGCTGCCAGGCCAGCAGTCACCAAAGGGCGCGCTCAACGTCAAAAAGCGACGTATCCAATCTGTGACAGCGCCCCAATCGGCGCCAAGCATGCCCAGCGTAGCCTGGGTGGTCAAGCGCTACGCCCGTGGCTATTTTAGCGGGCTGCGCGTTTGCGCGGCCATCATGCAAAGGTCGGCTGGCCATGACACCTATAGATAAGGTGCAAGGCGAGTATGGACGACATCGGCCGGGTCCAGCGCCAGTTGAAACTTGGCGGCCAGGTAGTGAGTGCTGAATACGTCCAGATAGGCATCCAGGACTTCACTGGCTGCGGCATCTTCAGCCAGCTCCAGGCACAGCGCGGCGACTTCGGCGGTGCAGAAGTGGTCATCACGCTTGGAGCGACGCAGCTTGTAGCGCGACAGTTGCTCGGGCGCCAGGCTCAGCACCGGCAAGTGCTCCAGGTACGGGCTCTTGCGGAACATCTTGCGCGCCTCGCTCCAGGTGCCGTCCAGCAAAATGAACAGCGGGCGCTTGCCCTCCTCCAGCTTGACCTGATGGACCACCCGCTCCGGGGCCACGAATTCGCCGGGAAAGACGATGTATGGCTGCCATTGCGGGTCGGCCAGCAAGGTCAGCAACTCCGGCTCAACCTCAGTGCGCGACCAGGGGAACGCGGTCGTGTCGTTGATCACATCGGCAATCAGCCAGCCGGTGTTGCTGGGTTTCATCGGCTCTACGTCGTGCATCAGCAGGCACATGCCGGATCTGGCCTGGACCTTGGGCCGCCAGGCGCACAGGCAGTACTCGGGAATCACCCGGCAGCCGGGGCAGCGTTCGGCCCGCGAGCCTCGCGCTACAAACGGTTTTACGGCACGGGCCAGGCGCTGCGTGCGCAAACGGGAGACGGCATGGCTCATCGGGTGCGCCGCAGGGAAGTGGAAATCGACACGGATAGAACTCGGAAGGCAAAAGTTACCGCAGTTTACCAGAGCCGCCCCCGGCCACCTGCACTTCCCGGCAATAGGCTGGCCCTAGGGGCAAGCGGTCACCTATAATCCCGCGCCACTGAACGCACAGCGCAGTGGCTGGTCTATGCACCAGTAACCGAATCAGGAGAGTTTCATGCTGCGTCTTATGCCACGCCTTGTAGTTCCGTCCGTCGCCCTCGCGCTGGTGTTGCCTCTGGGTGCCCAAGCGGCCTCGTTGCTGGAGGCTCAACTGAACAGGAAGCTGCAAAGCGTCGCAGAGGAAACCAACAAAGAACTGCCACGGGAAATTGACGAAAAGACCCTGGAAGTTGCCTACACCGTTGAAGGCTTGCAGCTGATTGACCATTTGAGCGTACTGCCCGACCGCGCCGAGCAAATGCGCGCCAACCCCAAGGCTGTGTACTTCCAGCTCGGCCAAAGTGTGTGCCTGAACAAGGGTTACCGCGAGCTGATGGCCAAGGGCGCGATCATGCGCTATGAAATCACCGAGAACAAAACCAACCGCCCGGTAGCCTCGGTGAAGTTCCAGGAAGCAGATTGCCCGGCACCGGCTGCCGCGAAGAAGAAAAAGTAAGCGATAACTCCTGTCGCGCGCCGCTGACCAGCGGCGCGCAATATACCCCTCTGCACTCTCCGCCATTGCCCGCCCGCGGCAGCGTCTAAACTCCCTCAGAAGTGATCAATAAGCGGTTGCCAGCCAAGACTTTATAGGCTCATGATCAATTCATCCTGAACGCCTGGAACATCGGGTTTTCACACCGTCCTGTAACATTTTCAGGGCAAAAGAGGGTTGCCCTCCTGAGCGTGCAATGCAAAGGTTTTTAATCATAAGGAATATACAGAACCGGTTTCGCCCACCTCGTTAATCAGAGGCAACGACACATGCAGTGTCGTGGTCCCGACGAATTTCTCGCCGGCACCCAGGGTTCTGTGAAGAAGGAGAAGTTGAATGCCTTACGAACCGAATGAACTCCTGATCCGTCAATTTGAAGAAAACGGCACCGACCTCACGCAGCAGGTCGACGCGCAACTCCACTTGATTGCGCCCAACAGTCCAAATATCCCCCTTTATCGCGACATGATCTTCACCGTGTTGCGCATGGCCCAGGACGACCGCAGCCGCTGGAATGCCAAGATCACCTTGCAGGCGATACGGGAACTGGACCACGCCTTCCGCGTGCTCGAACAGTTCAAGGGGCGGCGCAAAGTCACCGTGTTCGGCTCGGCTCGCACGCCGGTGGAAAGCCCGCTGTATGCACTGGCCCGGGAAGTGGGCGCGGTCCTGGCCCGTTCGGACCTGATGGTGATCACCGGCGGCGGCGGCGGCATCATGGCGGCGGCCCACGAGGGTGCCGGCCTGGAGCACAGCCTGGGGTTCAACATCACCCTGCCCTTTGAACAGCACGCCAACCCGACCATCGATGGCACCGAGAACCTGCTGTCCTTCCACTTCTTCTTTACCCGCAAGCTGTTCTTCGTCAAGGAAGCCGACGCCTTGATCCTGTGCCCGGGCGGTTTCGGTACCCTGGATGAAGCGCTGGAGGTGCTGACCCTGATCCAGACCGGCAAAAGCCCGCTGGTACCGGTGGTACTGCTGGATGCACCGGGTGGTAGCTTCTGGCAAGGCGCACTGGACTTTATCCGCAGCCAGCTTGAGGCCAATCGCTACATCCTGCCCACCGACCTCAAGCTGGTCCGCCTGGTGTACAGCGCCGAAGAGGCGGTGGACGAAATCAACCAGTTCTACGCCAACTTCCACTCCACCCGCTGGCTGAAGCGCCAGTTTGTGATTCGCATGAATCATCCGTTGAGTGACCGCGCACTGGCCCACCTGCAGGAGGCGTTCGCCAGCCTTCGCCTCAGTGGCGACTTCCAACAAGTCGCGTACACCGGCGAAGAGCATGACGAGCCAAGCTTCAGCCATCTGACGCGGCTGGTGTTCAACTTCAACGGGCGTGATCAGGGACGGTTGCGGGAATTGGTGGATTACATCAACTTGCCGGAAAACTGGGCCCAGGCTCAGGGAAAACCGCAGCAGCGGGTGACGGAGACGGCGTGACCTGACACTGAAACGCAAAAAGGCCCGCTATTTTCATAGTGGGCCTTTTGGGTTGTGTCAGGTAGAACGATGCGCAGGTTAGGGCCGCTGCGCAGCCTAGCGGGAGCAAGCTCCCTCGCCACACCAAGCCCCGCAATGATCAGAGCAACCATTTACCAGGCGCAGCCTTCAGTCATCCATATCCCGACCGCTCAACAGGCGACTGATCATCTCCATCGAAAACCCGCGATAACTCAGGAAGCGACCTTGCTTAGCCCGCTCACGCGCATCAATAGGCAGATGACCGGCAAACTTGCGCCGCCAGGTTTCTTCCAGTTGTGCCTGCCAACTGATGCCGCACTCACGCAACGCGAGTTCGATATCAGCCCGGTGCAGGCCACGCTGGCTCAGCTCTTCACGAATTCGTGCAGGGCCATAGCCGGATCGGGCTCGGTAGGAGACGAAACTTTCGAGGTAACGGAACTCCGACAGCAGCCCTTCTTCCGTCAAACGGTCAAGGGCTGCGTCGATCATCTCGGGATCTGCGCCACGCTGACGCAGCTTACGCGTCAGCTCGACTCGACCATGCTCGCGCCGTGCGAGCAGGTCCATTGCAGTGCGCCTTACGGCGACGGGTGTATCCAGGACAACGCTCATCGTTTGCTTCAGATGTCAGTGTCGACTTCTTCTACTTCTTCAACCGGCTCGCGGTTGGCGGCAGCCTTGACGTCAGGTGCCGGGGTCAGCAACTTGTCGCGGATCTGCTTCTCGAGCGTAGCGGCAACATCCGGGTTATCCGCAAGGAACTTGGCCGAGTTGGCCTTGCCCTGGCCGATCTTGCTGCCGTTGTAGGCATACCAGGCACCGGATTTCTCGACGAAACCGTGCAGCACGCCCAGGTCGATCATCTCGCCGTTCAGGTAGATACCCTTGCCGTAGAGAATCTGGAACTCGGCCTGACGGAACGGCGGGGCCACCTTGTTCTTCACGACTTTAACGCGGGTTTCGCTACCGACAACCTCGTCACCTTCCTTCACCGCGCCAGTACGACGGATGTCCAGACGGACCGAAGCGTAGAACTTCAGCGCGTTACCACCGGTGGTGGTTTCCGGGCTGCCGAACATCACGCCGATCTTCATCCGGATCTGGTTGATGAAGATCACCAGGCAGTTGGCGTTCTTGATGTTACCGGTGATTTTACGCAGGGCCTGGGACATCAAGCGGGCTTGAAGGCCCACGTGCATGTCGCCCATTTCGCCTTCGATTTCAGCCTTGGGTACCAGGGCTGCCACGGAGTCGACCACGATCACGTCGATGGCGTTGGAGCGCACCAGCATGTCGGTGATTTCCAGCGCTTGCTCACCTGTGTCCGGTTGCGAAACCAGCAGGTCGTCAACGTTGACGCCCAGCTTGCCGGCGTATTCAGGATCCAGGGCGTGCTCGGCATCGACGAACGCACAGGTGGCGCCCATTTTTTGTGCCTGGGCAATCACCGACAGGGTCAGGGTGGTTTTACCGGAAGATTCAGGACCGTAGATCTCAACGATACGGCCTTTTGGCAGGCCGCCAATGCCGAGCGCGATGTCCAGACCCAGAGAGCCAGTGGAGATAGCCGGGATCGCCTGACGGTCGTGATCGCCCATACGCATTACGGCACCCTTGCCGAATTGACGTTCGATCTGACCCAGGGCCGCAGCCAAGGCTTTCTTCTTGTTGTCGTCCATTAAAGTCCTCACGTAATCAATAAGGCCTGGCGGCCAACACCTGTATAAGTAGACAGTATTGTTCCACAAAGATCCGTGATCGCCTACCCCTGATTTTCTATTTCTGCTGCAGCTCGTCGCAACAAGCCCTCTAGCGCGGCCTTTACCGTTTGTCGGCGGACCTCGTCGCGGTTGCCGGGGAAGTGTTCGAGCTCGGCGGTAACCTCATCGCCCACGCCCCAGGCCAGCCATACGGTGCCCACCGGCTTGTCCGGCGAACCGCCATCGGGCCCGGCCACGCCGCTGACTGCCACGGCAAAACGCGCCAGGCTTTTCTCCTGGGCGCCCCGCACCATCGCCTCCACCACTTCGCGGCTGACGGCACCGACCTTGGGGAACAGAGCTTCCGGCACATTCAGTTGCCGGGTCTTCTGGCGATTGGAATACGTGACATAGCCCGCCTCGAACCAGGCCGAACTCCCGGGAATCCGCGTGATTGCCTCGGCGATACCGCCGCCGGTGCACGACTCGGCCGTTGTGACGTGGGCATTGAGAACCTGCAAGCGTCGGCCAAGTTCAGCGGCGAGTTGAGTAATTTCCTTCACGGTCATCTCCTGGAGTGGACGGGCGTTCGCCTACCCTACAGGAGCCCATGGGCCATGCAAGTTACAAGAGACTAACGCGCGACGGCCTGGACATACGCCTGGCAGGCGCGCAAGGCGATCATTGCGTTATCGCCGTCGTCGGTGATGCCGATAATTCGTTGAGCATGCGCCGGGTCAAGTCGGGCTCGCGGGGCGCCATGAACCAGGCTGCCGGAGGGGGCGGTGGCTGGCATTGTACAGCCGCTGGCTGAATCGCTGGCGTCGAGAAGGACTGACAACCGCACATCAGCAGTGGCCAGGCGATCCCGCAGGTGAGCCTGAGCGCGTTGTGCATCGGAAAGCTCCCGGGTGTGTTGTTGGTCGCTGGCGCTGAGTTGTTGCTCCAGTGCCAGCCGTTTATCCTGTTCGGCCTGTTGTTGCTGGCTGAGTGCTGCGGCATGCAGAGCCTGCAGGTGCTCGAGTTGTGCGCCATATCGCCAAGCCTGTACCTGCCAGGCAACACCCGCCGAAACTGCGAACAACAGGCAAAACCCAAGCAGGCGACACGACGTCAGGAAGCCCATGACACCGCCTTCGCCCGCGCCCACAGTTGCATACGGTTCTCCAGACCGTTGAGGCCACCATTGATGCGCCGGGTGATCGTGGTGAACTGGTCCTGGTCAGCCAGCTCGTTCAAGCCATTGCGCTGCCAGAACCACGCGGCAGATTCGCACGCCCATTGCGGCGTCTCCAGCAACTCCGGTTGGTGCAACAAACGCTCATCGCCGAACAGTGCCTGACTGCACGCCAGGTAGTTGCGCCGGCCGGTGATCTGGATCAGGCCGCGGCCGCGATACTTCTGGCCATCGCCATCGGCTTCCGGGGTGTTGCCCAGGCGGGCGGCCAGGGTGCCGGTGTCGTACTTACTCAGGTATTGATCGCTGCCCAGCTCACGTACGTAACGCAGTTCGCCGGATTCGTGGCCGATTTGGGCGAGGAAGGCGGCGATGCGTTTGGGTGTGGTGATTTGGCGGTTGGACATGGCTGTGTTCAGCGCAGATACGAAAACGCCCGCTTGGGAGCGGGCGTTAGGCATGATTTGCACAAGATCATTCTGGGTTATCGGCATGAAAAAACCTCCGAACTCACGAGCACCACACTATTGTACAAGGCCAACCATCCAGTCCGGTTTAACCGGTCGAAATTCGGAGGCTGGAAACTTCGAGTTCTGCGGCCAATCACGCAGCAGTTGGAAATAAGCCAGCAGTTGCGCAAATTGTCCTTCTGTCAGCGTGGTATCTCGCTTCAGATCGGACTCATCCCGATGGCGCTCGCGAAGCCACTTGATACTGTCGATTTCCGAATCCCGCCAGAGTCGTTCGGATTCACACTCGTTCGTGTTCCTCAGTTTTTCATCGAGATGCCAGGACGAGCCATCCCAAACGTGATCTGACCCGGGGCGTTTCAGCGAGGTAAGTTCCAACGGCAACTCACCTAACTGCTGCCATTGGATCTCCTCGCCGGTATCCGTTCGATACACAAGACCGCGCAGGTCCGGAACCAGGTTCCAGATAGCTTGAGCATCTTTAACGTGAACCGCAGCAAAGCCGGGCTCGGTTACAGGCGGGGCTTCACTGAAAGCCATGGAGGGGATAAGCCAGGCACCCTCGACAAGTGGATCGGGGTCAGCAAAAGCCGTTCCGATGTATTCGCCCGTCACCGGGTGTGCCTGATAAATAACGGGGGCAGAAGTAGTCATGATTGACCTCAGTACTTGATGCACATAAGACGGGAAGTGTTGCGCGGACGCGTTTCGTTGGCGGTGCGTGGAACACCATTGACGCCGTTGGTTACGGGGTCACCGGTGCTGCCAATGTTGAACGATGCGTTGGAACCACCGCCCACGCCGTTCCAGTTGCCTGGGCTCCCGTTCAGAGTGGTGCCAGGACGAGGGCCGTGCCAATGGCCTTGCATCGCATCCAGTTGCAACGACCCCAGCCCGCGTTGCGGGTCCACGCCGCGTCCATCGTCAAAGCCACGGATGAACTCACCACGGCTGTCCGGCAGGTTAAACGTAGTGCTTCCGTCACCAGCGCCAAACGTCGTCCCTATCACGTCAAACAGCTTTGAATAGGCTGTACGAGAAACCGCAGCCCCGTTCTCTTTCAAAAACCCAGCCGGTGCCGAGGCACCGCAATACTGAATCGTCGTCCCGACCGGAACCCCCATCGACGCTGGGTCGAGATTTCCAGAGTGCCAGAGCCTTCGTGTTGGGCTCCAGACCTTAGCCTGAGAGCAGCCTCGGATGTAGACATCCGGTTCTGTGTTCCCCTGCTGAAAACCAATCTGCCCCGCGTAATTTCCGTCGCCGTAAGGGATATTCACCAATCCGACGTAGTTGGCGAAACTGGTATTCCCGGCACTGTAATAATAAAACCCGCCGGGTAGCCCAACGGTATCAATCGCGGCAGCAGGTGCAACATTGCCACCCAGTCCGTATTGGCCAATGCTCAGCGCATCTGTCACACCATAGCCCGCAAGGGTCGTGGCCTTATCCGCTTTGGTTGAAGGGTTGAAGTTGATCTCAGACCAAATTTTCTTCGAACTCCAGAGCAACTCACCGTCCGCGTTCATCGCGAGTGCTCGAGCAATTATCTTGCCCCAATGGAACATGATTCGTGGTGCATAGTTGAAATCTCGTGTGGAATCAGAAACTTCTTGCGCTTCACGAATTTCCAGTGCGCCCCCCTGTCCATTGCCGATCTCACCCAATATGCTGGAAGAAAGACTTGGGCGCTGCTGGGACGTACGGCCTACCACCAGAGCATCCGTAATCCCATACCCCGCCAACGTCGTCGGCTTATTCCTCAACCTCAACCAATCACTCAAAACAGTCAACGCCTGCGCCAACTGATCCGTCTTCGTCTCATCCGGCGCAATCCCCGCCGCCGCCAGCACATTCAAAATCTCCTGCGTAACCCCATTCCCCCAAGCTGCCGGAATCAAACTCCCCGGCGTCCCGGTCACCGGGTTTTCATCCACAAACTTGCCATTCACCAGCCCAACGCTGGGCACACTCTTTGGATAATCCACGCTTCTATCCTCTAGTCATAATTGATGTGCACCTGCGTATGTGCAGGTGCGCTGCGATGAATCAGGCACTCCAGGGCATTGCCCGGGTTGACGCCAAACCGCTCTCCCCAATAACTCGCCCCAAACCGCCGCCCCAGGTGCTGGCGGCCGCCGGTGTTGAGCGTCCACATGAAGTGCGCCTGCCAGGTGCCAAAATGCGCCGCGCCAAACCGTGAGCGGCCCATGCGCGGGGCGCGATGTTCAGTGACACTGGCGTCGGGATAACCCTGGCTGCGGGCGATTTCGATGTAGTACGCGGCGCGCTGGCTGCCCACCGCCAACAGACGTCGACGCACCGCCAGGCGACGGTCGTCGTACAGCGGGCTCAAGCCCAGGCAAGGGTCGGGCAGTTGCATCACCCTTTCCCACTCCGGCACCAGTTCGCTGACGGTCACGGGGTCCATTTCGTTTTGCAGGTCGCAGGCGCGGGCGTCGATGCGCGTAAGTTCTTCGGCGATGCCTTTGAGCACCGTCTGCAACTGCGGCATGGTCTCCAGGTCCCAGGCCGGACCGCTGGGCAACAGGGCGATCAGTTGTTCCTCGTACTGGCCAGCCGTCCTTATCCCAGCCATGTGATACCTCCAAACACCAGTAACTGGTTTGTCGCCGCCGTAACGTCCGCCAGCGGGCTTGTCAGTGTGTGATCGGTCTCACCGGTGGCGGTGCTGATGGCTTCGGCGATGTGGGTCAGCAACAAGCTGTCGCCCAGCCCCGCCTCGCGATTGTGCAAGTCTCGCAGTTGGGCCTCGACGGCCGCGCGCACGGCGCTGGTGTCGGGGGTCAGGCGCAGTTGATAAACCACTGGCTTCATCACCGGCGCCAACACATACACATCAGCGGTCACTGGCCGCAGCGGTTCGATATGGGCTTGAACCTGCGCCAGCTGCGCGGCATTGGGGATCGGCTGCGGGTCGTCGTCACGCATCACGAACACCCCCACCGTCCCCGGCCCCAGGTAATTGCCGCGACACCATGCGCGGGTAATGCCGGGCACTTCGAGGGACCAGGTCTCGTAATCCTGTGCCGAACCGCCCTGGGGAATAACGCGATAGGAACGAATCACCCGCGCCCGCAGCGACTCCAGGGTTTCTCGCGCCACACCGCCGGTCAGCCCCGGCGCCAGCACGGTAAAGGTCGAACCAATACCTTGCAGCGGCTGGACCGCGATCAGGCTCAGCCCGGCATCAGCGTTGCCCAGCGTGCCGGCATCAATCGCCTGCACCGTGGCGGTGTTGAGGCCTGCATGGGTGGTACCGGCAGCGGTGACTTTGAAGCTGCGACCATCACTGGCTTGCAGCACCGTGTCCACATCCAGCACCGCGCCCGCCGCTGCGGTAAAACTCACGCTGCCACTGGCGGCCACCGCCGCCTTGCGAGCCTGGTTCAAACGCAGCGCGGCGATGCGCTCCAGGGTGGATTCATCCGCGGTATCCGGCAGGATCTGCTCAGCGATCCAATCGAGATAACCGTACAGGCCGAACGCAGCGCCACTCAGTGTGCGCGCCAGGACCTGGGCATCGGACTGGCGCAGCGAATCGCTGGCCAGGTCGCTTTGGGTGCGTTTGATCAGCACCGGCAGCGAAGGGGTTTCAAACGGCATAGATCACCTGCCAACTGTTATCAGGGTTGATGTCCAGGCGCTCGCCATCGGCCAGGGTCAGCTGCGTGCGCAGGTTGAGCCGCTGGGCGTCGAGGCGCTCACTGAGGACTTCGATGGCGCTGCAATGCCCGTCGTCGATCAGCCATTGCAAGGCTTCGCGGGCATAGAATTCGGCGTCCAGTTGCGTCTGGTGGGTCAGCTTGACCCGGCGCAGCAACCACAATCTTGAGCCGATACGGTCGTCGGCCACGCTGGGAAAACTGTCGCCCCACCAGCCGAAGCGCTCGTCATCGTCAACCGCATCGTCGGACGCGGCACGGCGCCAGGTGAACAGGCTGATCAGCACCGAGCGGGTCAGGGCCTTTTTCAGGTTGTCGGAGACAAACATCACTGGCCTCCCGCCGGCGCACCGGTCTGGCCGCTGCCGGGCTGGACGCCCACATGCACGTGCTGGATCTGGCTGATGCCGCCGGCAATCTGGTCGCCCTGGGAGATGATCTTGCCGCTCTGGGTCAGGGTCGGCGTATCAATGTTCACCGCCTGGCTGGCGCGGATATTCAAGGTGCCGGTTTCAATGTCGATTACCCGCCCGCGCTTGAAATGAACTTTGTCGCCTTCGTCGGTATAGATCGCCACTTCACCCGGCGCCAGGGACTGCAAGCGATAGCGACGGTCGGCCACCACCAGCACGATGGCATGGGAGCGGTCACCGCCCAGGAAGGTGGCGATGCCTTCAGCACCCGCCAGAGGGTTGCTGGTAAACCCGTAGGGTTCGAAGTGCTCCATGTCGTCGTTCACTTCGCCTGCCGTCAGGCGCATTTGCAGCGATTGCAGCTTGGTGGCCGAGTGGGCGAGCACGACAGTGCCGCGCGCCAGCAGGCGAGTCAGTAAGCTCATGGAAATTCCTTGGTGGTTAAGCGGATGGCAACGGATTGGCATCAAAGGTGGACGGCGGCGCCACCTGTAGCGTGGTGATCGAACCTTGGTCGGAGAGCGACCAGGTGACCTTGGAGATCAGCATGTCCTGGTCAAAGCCCAGCACCGGATCGATCACCCGCACCAACAGGTTGTGGCGCCACAAATCGCCGTTGGACTGCCGCCAGCCTTGCACGGTGTAGGTGGTGGTCAGGGCTTTTCCGGTACGGGTGGCGCGTTCCCAGTCGGCGCGTTGCTGGGCCAGCTCGGGGGTCAACTGCGTCGGTTCGCTGATCACCGTGACGCGTTTTCGCGTGGCTTTTTCATCCCGGGAAATCCCTGAAACCTCACTGACCGCCGCTGCGTTTTTTTGATCATCGCCCTTGTGCTGGCCGATGACGCGGTACTCGGAAAATACCGAGCTGAAGTCCATCGGTGCGTTAGCCGAAAGGATGTTCTGGCCCAGCTCCAGGCTGTCATTCGCACGCCCTGCACTACCGGGCGATGCCAATACCAGGCGCCCATCCGCATCGTCGGTGGAGAACACCCGATACAACGTCAGCAAGCGGTCGATGGATTGAAATACCGTCTCCCCGGGCACGATGCTGTGGGTATGCAGGCGCGCGGTTTCGGCAATCTCGCTGTGCACCTCCACGCCATAGGTGGCCGTCAGCGCCCGGACGATGCTCAGCACATTTTGCCCGCGCCACTGGCCGGGCTGGTTTATCGCTGCGCAGTCCACCAGGTCCTGGGTCACTGAGCCGCCCTGAATACTCAGGCTGATCTGTCGGCCGTCGTAACTGATGGGCGCCTTGAACACAAAGCCGGTGAGCACCAGGTCGCAACCGATGCGTACCTGGCAACGGGCGCCGGGCTTGATCGGCGCCGCCAGGGTTTGCCCGGGCCATTGCCAGGTGATGTTGAGGGTGAAGGTGCGAAATTGACGCTCCAGGTCGGCGCTGATTTCCACGCTTTTCCAGCCGCCATAATCCAGGCCGTCCACGGTCAGGGTGACGGCATTGTCCAACTCGTTCATGAGTTACTCCCTGACCACTTGCAGGTCCGCCGGTGGCAGGAAGCCCGGGTGAGCCACCCGATTGCGCTGCACCACCTCGCCCACTCGCGTCGCGTCACCGAACCGCTGATAGGCCAACAGCAAGGCGGGCATGCTGCGCATCGGCGTCAGATTGACCAGCCGGACACCGGACGAAGCCACCGCCGTCAGATGCGCGAACATCTGTTGGCGCAGGTCGTTCAGCGCAACATAGTGCCCGGCGTCGGCCTTCAATGCGGCTTGCCACATGGCTTCGTTCAGAAGGTCACGCAGCACCAGCACATCGTCGGCCACCGGTACTTCGCGGCGCTGCACCGGCTGTGCCGCCTGTTGCGCCAGGGATGGCGTGGTACTGAGGGTCACCGCTTTTGTCGCCACCGGTACGTCCGCCAGCCAATGGGCGATCTTCACCCACAACGCATCCTGTACCAGGTTGGCAGTGGCTTGCACCGCCGCCACGCTGTCCTTGCCGGTGGTCAGCTTCGGCACGTCGATAGTGCGAGCCGCTTCCACCTGCTGCGAGAGGTTGGCCAGCATGCCGCGATAGCCGTTGCGGGCAAATGCCTTCAACTCTTTCACATCACCGAGCAAGCCCTTGAACTCGGCGCTCAATTCCTTGGGCACTTCCTTGATGGCTTTGACCAAGGCATTCAGGTCGCCATACAACTGAATCAGTGGGGCAAACTGCTGCTCAATCACCTGGTAAACCTCTGCCAGGCCATTGCGCAACGCCTGGATGCCCACCCGCGCCTGCTTCACCAGTGCGACGGCCTGCTCAAAGCGCAGCACCGCCGACCCCAGCAAACTGTCGGCCGACACCAGCAACAGCTGGCGGGTATTGACCGCCGTAGTGGGAAACTTCAAAGGTTCGTCGGGATAGAACTTCAGGGCAAAGGTCACCAGCCCGCCGTCCTGGCGGGTTTGGGTCATCTCGCATTCGCCGACCTTGACCTGCAACCGTCCAAGCCACGGGTGCACCAGCTCGCCGGCGCCCTCCTCCAGGGCCTTGAGCAACTTGTCGCGTTGCTCCAGGCAATCCTCGCCCACTACAAATGCCGTCAGCTCATGCACCCTGGACTGTTGGCCCAGCCCTTCAAAAAAAGGCAGGTCGCGCTGAGGGTATTCGTGCAACTGGCCCTTCTTGCCGACCGGGACTTTCGCCTGGTCAACCCAAAACCCGACGCCACGAAACGACGCCGGCAACAAACGATCACGCCAGCTCATTGGAGCCTCCAAGGGACAGGGAACGGTAGCCGACACGTGGGGTGACGCTCAGGCCGGGCTGGTTGGTTCTGGGCTGGTCGACCCGCAGGCCGGCCGGTGCATTGTCGAAGCTCACCCGCAAATCGCCGTTGAGCTGCGTGCGGTTGTTGGCAGCGGTTTGTTGCAGCAGCGAACTGGAGCTGGACGCCAGCGGTGATACCAAGCCAGGCCCCTTGCGGAACCAGGACGGATCGCGCGCGCTTTCGGCATTACGTTCCTGTTGCTCGGTGGTCAACTCCAGCACACTGCCGGTCGCCTGGTTGATCACCTCACCCAGCCCACCGTTGAACAGCTTGCGAATCGGTGCGGTGATCACCGCAAGCTTCTCCGAGAGCGCCGTGAACCAACTCAGCACCGGTGCCCACATGGCTTCAAGTTGCTCCATCGGATGCCAGTCGTCGAACAGGCCACTCAACACTACAAAGGCGTCCTGGGCCTGCAACTTGATATCGCCCCAGATCGAGGCGAATGCACCGCTGACGCTACCCCAGACGGCAGAAACCTTGTCCAGGGGCGACCAATCGAAGTAACTGCTGACGATGGTAAAAGCCGCCAGCGCGGTGAGTTTGAAGTCACTCCAGATCGCCGCAAACATCTCACTGATCACACCCCAGTTGGCAATGATTTGCCCTTGGGGTGACCAACTGAACAGACTTTTCATGAACTCGACCACCGGCACACTCAGTGCCTTGAGCAAGTCCCAGAGGGCCGCAAAAAAACCGCTCAACGGCGTCCAGTTGTTGACGATCAAACCCATTGGCGACCAGGAAAACAGTGTGGTGAAAAAGCCGACCAAGGGCTGCGCCATTACCTTCAGCGACGTCCACAACCCTGCAAAAAAGCCTGTGATCGGCCCCCACAAGCGCATCACCTGTTCCAGCGGACGAAACGCAAAGACCGTCTGGAAAAACTCGCCCAAGGTTCCAATCGCCGCCATCACCCGTTCGCCGAGCCCGACAAAAAATGCCGAAATCGGCTTCCAGTTGGCAACGATCAAGCCTGCCGCCACGGCAATGCCTACAGCCACCAAAACTATCGGATTGGCGCTGAGCACCAGCTGCATCAAGCCCAGTGCCTGAGACACGCCGGTGACGGCCGCCTGCATCGCGGTAAACGCTACTGCGCCGGCAGCCAGGCCCTGCACCAGTTGCGGATTTTCGGTGAGCACCTGGGCCAACGTCGTCAGCAACGGCTCCAACCCGACCACCACCGCCGTGACGGCCGGCAACAGCGCAGTACCAAACGCCACCGACACCTTGTCCAGCGACGCGTTGAAATCCTTCAGCCCTTGCGCCGCCGTTTCGGTAACGCCCTGCCCCACGGCGGCATTGACCTCGCCGACCTCAGCCCTGAACGCCAGCGCCGATTTGATACCGCTGATAAACGGTGCCGCCAGCCCACCGCCCTTCACCAAACCGGCGATATCCAGCTTGCCGAGACCGGTCTGTTCCAGGTTCTGCCTGAAGCGACCGACCATGGCCTGCAGCGCAGCGAGCTTGGGCGACAACTGGTCGATGCCGGTCAGGCGCACCGCGGTACTTTCTACTTTCTGAGCTTCTGCCATCACTGCACCTGCTGCATCGCATTGATCCGTTGCGCATGCTCCAGGGATTCCCGGAGCGTATCCAAAGGCCTGGCCAGCATCTGTTCGGGATCAACCTTCCAGAACCAGGCCAGGTCATAGGCCACCGCAATCAGCTCGGCGACGGAGCCTGCGCCGCACTCATGAAAAAACCGGCGACGGCCCAGCTCAGCGCGTTGAAGTCCATCAGGTCGAGCTGGTTGACCGACGACGGCGGGATACCCGCGCACACGGCGATGTACTTGGCGGCGACGTCAAGGTCCAGACTCACGTCTTCGCCCTTGTCGATCTTGTACGGCAGCGCCTTGATTGCCCGCACCTCCTGCACCGTCGGGCGGCGCAGGGTGAGTTCGGTCAATGACTCGCCGTGGGCCTCGATGGCCGCTTGCAGCTTCACCGTATCGGTCATTGCCAGGTCCCCTTGATGCCTTCGAATTTCAGCTCGATCACGGCATCGTCGCCCTTGGCCACCGGCTCTTCCACCAGGTAGGCACCGGCCAGCACGTAGACCTTGCCGTTGTTGAATTCGCAGGTGACGGTCATGTCGGTGCCGGCGATCAGTTGCTTCAATGGAAAGTCCGGCGTGTGCAGCGCGGTAACTTTGAAAGACGGGGTGATGTCGGTTTCCTTATAGAAACCCGGCACCACGGTTTCCCGCTTGACGGCCATCAACGGTGCTTCGCAGCCGCCGTTGATGGTCAGTTGAGCGCCGTCCACTTTGACGTAGCAGGTGCCCGCAATCAGTTGACCCATGATGTTTCTCCCAAAAATAAGCCCGCACTCGGCGGGCTGGAATCAGTTGCGAAAAGCGCGGGGCCTACACCGCCGCGTCGTACTGCAAACGGAACTGGTTGAGCAGCGCGAACACCCGCAGCCCGTTGACGTAATCCGGCGGGAACAGCACGTTGACCCGGCTCGGGTCCTGGCTGTCGCGCTCGACGATCAGGTGCTCGGCGAACAGCTCGGCGTTCTCCACATGGCCTTCCAGTTCGAGCTTGGCGTACTGGGCAATCAGCTCACCGCGGATAGTGCTCGGGGTCACGATCGGCTGGCCGGCGCCAAAGCGCGTGCCGTCAGCAGCGAGTTTGTGGCGCCCGTACTTGCTGGTGATCACGCTCTGCAGGCGGCGCACGATAAAGGCCGACTGGTGCAGGGTTTCGCTGTCCAGATAGGAATTGTCCGCCTGGCCGAACGCGTTCTTCTGGTAAGTGGTGATCGCCCGCTGAATGCGCACGTAACCGCCTTCGTAGTAAGCGGTGGCGATGCCGTAGTTGAGCAGCGATTGGCGCTCGGTCAGAGTGAAGCGCTCGCTCGCGTCGGCCGGATCGAGGCCCGGCAAGCTGCCGCTTTGGGTCGGACGACTGGCATCGGCAGAGATGAACACCGCCGTGCGTGCAGCCAATGCTGCGGCCTGGACCCAGAACGGTTGCGGCACGCCCGGCTCCATGGCCTGGATGGTCACGTGCTGGTCATTTCGCCCTTGCCCGGCCGCCACCAGGGTGCCGATAGTGCCGCGCTTGGCGGTGTAGACGTGGCCGAACAGTTGCTTGGCCCACGACCAACGACCGCTGTTGTCATCCATCACCGCTTGCCAGGCGTTGAGGCTGGTGGTGTCGGCCCAGGGCATGCAGATGAACTCGAACGGCTCGTCGCCCAGCGCAGCCAATGCCGCGAGCTGGTCCGGCACACCGGCGCCCGCCGCCATTTTGCCGAGCACGGCGGTCAGGCCGTCGGGGGGTTGTTCGCCGTTGCTCTGGCCCAGGCGGTTGAGCTGCAGGCTGATGTCGTTGCCACTCTCACCGGTCCACTTGGCGGTCAGGGTGACGGTGCCATCGGCGGCTACCGCACTGACCGGCAGGTCGGCACTGGCGTTGATTTTCAGCGCCAGGGCGGTGGCAGCCACGGCAGCCGTCGCACCATTGATCACGGTCGCTTGAACCCGGGTGCCGCCGATGTACAGGCTGAGAATGCCACCTTGGGTCGCGGCGCCGGTCAGCTTGAGCTCGGCCTTGGCCGCGCTGCCTTCGGTGCTGTGCAGCGGCAGGCACCAGATCTCGCCCACCGGGTCACTCTTGCGGAACGTCTCGTACATCGACGCCAGCATCGAACCCTGGCCACCGATACGCTTGGCCATGGCCTCGCTCGATACCAGCACCAGGCTGCCGATTTCCGGGCCGGTGACGTTGTCGTTGACCTGGGCCACGATCAATCGGCGCAAGGCGGACGACGCACTATTGGCTGCCGAATTGTCCATCTCGGCGTAGAACAGCGGCACACGAATGTCCGCCGGAATATGACTGAATCCGATCGCCATTACTTGGCTCCCTGTGTTTTTGCCGCCTTGACGGCTTTGGTTGTGATGTCGCCATCGGCCAGACGTCGACGCCACCAGGCGTTGTCCGGGACTTCGCGGCCTTCGGCGGGCAACAGATCGCCCGCCTCCGGGTCAGGTACGGCACGGCCGGAAACCGGCAGTACGGTGATGCGTTTGCTCATGGTTTTACCTCGGCAGAAAACGTCATTTCCAGGCGCCCGTCGGGGCCTGGGCGTTGCAGGTTGGGGTCAGCCGGGTCGATGGCATCGACCCGCACCGTCACCCCGTTGAAGGACGGCAAAGCGTCCAGTTCAAGCTCGAGCCAGGTTTCCGCCGGCTGCGTGCTGAGGTTGCGTCCCAACTGGCTCTCGAGAAAAAACCGCAGCCGGTACAACCCGCGAACCTTGCTGAGCAACAGCCATTCGCCAGCGTCGTACTGGATGGGCTCGTAGAACCCCTCGGGCCTGTAGCCCACCAGCGCCCGCCAGACCTCGGCGCGCAAGGCATGCAGCTGGTCCATCGCCTGGGCTTGCTGGCCATCCGGCAAATCCAGCACCAGTACCACGCCAAAATGTTCGCGCAGGGGTTGGCGACTGCTGTTTTGCGCAGCGTTAGGGCTGGCCTTGTCATTGATCGGCGTCACGACCGCCTGGGGTGAGTCGAGCACTGGCAGGTTTTGCAGCGCGTCGAGGTCGAGGCCGGCGCGGATGTGTTGGTTGAACGATGGGCAGTGATCCCGAAGATGACTGACCAGAGGGGTTATCTTCATGGCATCTCACCAGGCAATAAAAAACCCGCCGAAGCGGGTGGGTAGAAGGAACCGATCCAGCACGTCATTGCGGTGACGACAATCCGTTCGCCTTGATCGTGCATCGGTAGCTTTCCTTGCGTTTGCCGACGGCCGTCAGCGTGTCGATGGACCAGCGCCCCTGCATGAAGCCGGGCCAGGTTTCATCCAGCACCAGCAGCCCTTCGGCCTGGAACGCCGGGTTGCCGGGGCATATCACATTGATCTGCAGGCCTTCACGGCTAACCCGGCGCATCTCGCCTTCGGCCGCCGTCCTGGCTTCGTCTTCGCTCTGGTAGCGCTGGGCAAGGACCTTGAACGGCGCACCGCCCACCTCCACCTCACGTTTCTTGCAGGTAGCGACATCCCACCAGGACGCCTTGGCCCCTTCGAACTTGGCCCGGCTGGTCTCGGTAAAACTGGCGCTGATAAACGCGCGGTCGCCCGGACGGTTATCACGAGTGACCGACAGCCGCACTTCTTGCAGCGGCTTGCCCGACAGCGAGGTGATCTGGCCTTTACGGCCCAGCACATACAGCTCGTCGACAGGCTTGGCCACCGCATCAAAACGCTTGGCAAGCCGGGTCAGGAAGCTCATGTCGCTTTCGTTGGTCTGGTCGATGTGAGCGATCTTTTCAGCGTCCAGATCAGGCGCGACCCTGGGTGAGAATCCATAACGTATGGTCAGTTGGCGGAACAGTGCGCCCAGGGTGGTCGGCCCATGGCTGGCTGTGCGGCGCTGTTTGAATTCGTCCTGGTCGAACGGCGCCGCCGTGGCCACCAACACCAGGCGCAGGGGGAACAGGTACGGGGTGCGCTGGGTAATCTTGAAGAGCCCCTTGTCCTCCAGGCCGGTCTCCAGGTAACCGACCCGCAGGCCGATCCTCCCACCCAGGCTGGGCAATCCCTCAAGCCCTTCGATGTCGAGGGTCAGCTTGAGCTGGTCGGAGACGAAGCCTGCGGCATCGGTGTGTTCCCACTCCAGTAATCGCTCGTTGAGCAGCGCGGCATTGGTCCCGTAAATTTCCACCGCCGGTGTGAATCCAAGTGCCATGGTTCCTCCTTAATCCCAAACCGAAACCGGTTTTTTTGCGGCGGGCCGCGCGTCCAGCTCCGGTACGATTACACCGATGCCGGCCGGCAATACCGCCCCGTGTTCCGCGAGGTCCGGGTTGAGATGCCACAGTGCTTCCTCGGCAGCGTCGTCGCTGCGACCCAGTTCGCGGTAGAGCAGCAGGTTGACGGAGTCACCGGCAATACTTCGGACTCTACGCATTGACGAATTCCTCCAGTATCAACGTCCAATTGATCAGCATGGCGGTGCCGTCGTCGATCACGTTGGCTTGTTTCTCGTCCACCGATTTGATCGTCCACAGCCCCCAGTTACGGCCAATCCCGTCCACCAACGGCAGCGGTGTACGCAAGGCCTGCAAGTCGCGCAGTTCGTCGAGCCTGGCCATGCCGATGCCACGCGCCGCCTTGCCGGCAAAGGTCAATGTTTCGAGGGCCTGGCCGGTCTGGCTGGACTTGGGTTTGCCGGCAATGATGTCCAGCGCGACCCAGCCACCGCTACTGTTACGGTCGAGGGTCGCGTAGGCAAACCCGCGCGACAGCCCGAAAATAAAGCTGCCCAACACCATTTGTTGTCGCATTAAACCGCTCCATCGGTGAGTGCCGCGTCGCGTCGCGTCGCCAGCAGGTTGTCCATCGACAGCGGCGTGAACTGCGCCTCGATCTGTTGCACGACGAGCGCCGCCAGCGCCTGGTAACTGGTCTGCTCGGGTGCGGTAATGTTGATCTGCGGGGCGAAGTTGATTTGCCGGTTGTCTGTTTGAGCGTTGGGAAGGCTTTGGCTGACCTGTTCGGGTGGCGGGAGACGGTCGTCGCTGCTCATGACTTTCTCGCCCAGGCTCGCCCCGACGTCGCTGCCGACGAACGTGCCGACGACGCCGCCCACCACCTTACCGATTGCACCGCCGGCAAAGCCGCCGATCACACCGCCCAACACTGTGCCGGCGCCCGGAATAATCGAACCCAGCGCCGCCCCGGCGAGCGTGCCAACGGCTCGCCCAATGGCCAGCCCTGCAACCTCGCCGGCCACACCACCCGCGACGCCACCGCCTATCGACCCCACACTGGCGCCAACGGACTCTTTCAGGGTGCCATTGCTCGCGCCCTTGATGAGATTGATACCCGCGTCTGCCACCACCAACGCCAACGAACCGCGCTTCGCGATTCGGCTGGCTCTGTTGGTTTTCGTGGGCGCATCAGGGCCTGAGTTTTTGCCTGGCGTGCGCTCGCCCTGGCGTGTGTCGTTGCCTTGTGACTTCCCTTTGCTGCCGGACGGGTCGGACTTGTTGCCACCGGCATCGCGGGGCGCGTCACCCTCGCCCAGGACTTTCCCGGCGACCTTGTCGAAGACTTTGTCCACGACAGTGCCGCCGAGCTTCTTCGCCAGCGGCACCATCACCACCGCGGCCAATGTGAGGGCGGCCGTGGCTTTGGGCAGAGATTCAGCCAGCCAGCCCAAGCCATTGACCACCGAGGTCAGCACCGTCAGTGCGCCGTTTTTCAGGGGGGCAATCGCCGTATCGGAAGCTGTCTCCAGGCGGGTGGTACTGGCCTGGAAGGCTCGCTCATGAGCTTGTGTGGAGTCTGCCCGCCCGGTCGCCGAACGCATGACCGAGCCCTGGTCTCCCAGGACCGAAGTCGCGTAAGTCGATTTGTCGGCCACCGCCGTAAAGGCCTGCTTCAGCGTGTCGATCACCGGCACCAGACTCAGAATCGAGCGGTTACCGTCGAACAACTGCGTGGCCAGTGCCGCCTGCCTTTCCTGGGGCTGCGCCTTGAGCGCCTCGAGGACCGTCAGCACTGTTTGCGGTGCGTCCTGCTTCATGCCTGCCGCAAGCACCTTCGGGTCAAGCTTGAGCTCTGCCCAGGCAGCACGCTGCCCCTCGGACGCACCGTCACCCTTGGCCAGCGCGGCGCCGACTTTTTCCACCGCAAGCCCGGCAGACGCCCGGTTGTTACCAACCGTCAGCAACGCCGCCGAAAACGCCGCTACCTGCTCGGGGCTCATGCCCGACGTTCTCGCGGCAGTGCTCTGGCGCACAATCGAACCAATATCCACCGCATCGGCCTTGAGCGAAGCGTGGGAACCCAGCACGTTGGTGGCGTCAGCCAGATCCAGCGCCTGCGGGCGATCCAGCTTCATCGATCCACGCCAGCCGCCCATCATCTCGCCGGCCGTCTTGATATCGGTCTGAAAGGCCGCGGCGATGAGCGCGCTATCGCGGGCGAACTGCAGCAAATCAGCCTGGCGAGTTTCAAGGTCCTTGCCTACGCCGGACCGGGCCCCCACCTGCTCCACCCTTGCCAGGTCGACAGCATCTGCGCCACTTGCGGCAACCATCGGGTCGGACGCCAAGGCCAGGTTGGCTTCGCGCAGCTGTGTGCGCTCATGCCCGGCAAACCCCACCACTTCATGCAGGTCGGTCATCGCCGTTTCCAGCGCCTGCGAGGGTTTGACGGTATCGGATGAGGCGCCGCCCGTGCTATTACCCTTGCCGGTTTTCAGGGCACCCATCACATCGAGCAATGAGCCGTTGAACCTCTCCAGCGTGTCGATGAGCCGGGTCTGCCCCGTGACCAGTTGCGTCAGTTGCGCACCGACATTCGCCAGTTCCTGGCCCGGCACGGCCTTGGGTACGGTATCAAGCAAGGACGGGCCGGCAAGCATCGGCGCAATCGGCTGGATGCTGGCGCCTGCCCCGGCCGTTTCAAGCGAGCCGTAAATCGCCTCGCCGTCCCTGGCGATGGGCGACCTCAATCCAAATTTACTGTCTGCCATCCGCTCTACTCCTGTTTGACGCCAAGGCGAGTGATCGCGATGTCGTAGCGGCGCAATGCTTTTCCGGCGTCCCAGTCCAGGATTTCCGCTTCATTTACCGAGTAAATGAGCGGCACGATGTCGAGAATTACTTCGATGTCGCGCTCCGAAAGAAGTCCGCCGGTTTGTTTAAAAAATCGTCGATGCGCCCCTGCAGTTCGGTCCAGTCGGGCACGCTGAGGTCGGCGAGATCCGGGATCATCAGGCCGGTGCAGTGGGCAGTGATGAACTCGGCGCGCTCTTTGTTGGTGGCGAGTTTTTTCATCGCCTTGGTGGCGCGCAGGGCGGGCATTTCCAGGGTCAGGCTGGTGAGACGGCGGCCGCCGGTGTCAAGGGGCAACAGCAGCGAGACGTGCTCACTGGTTGCCGATTCGCGGGGCTGCTCGTCGGCGTCGAGGAAGTACGAGGCAGGCCGGGTCGACATGTCGTGCACGTACTGGGCGATGCTCACATAGTCCGGACGCTTGAGTTGGTCGAGTTCTTTTTCCGACAGGCCGGTGGCGAGTTTGGCCAGTTCGAAGAACTGATCGTCCTCGTCATCACCGGCCCGGGCCAGCGCGTCTTTTTGCGCGGCGTAGAACAACGGCTTGAGTTGAATCTGCTCGATCAGCGCGCCGGTATCAGCGGTGATCGGCGACAGCAGGATGTGCAGCGGAGGCATCCAGGCCATGAATCAATTCCTTGGTGAAGTATGGGAGCGGGAAAACCCGCTCCCGGGGGCTTAAGGCATCAGTACCGCGCGGCGGGCATCGCCGAGGATGTCGACGCCGTTGAGCACAAACTTCTGGGTACGCACGTCGATGTCGATCACCGGGATGCCGTTTTCCAGGCGGTTGTAGGTGCGGCAGGAGAACTCCAGGGTGATGGCGGGTTTATCGCCCATCTTCAGGGTTGTCTCGGTCAGGGTTTTCAGCTTGCCGCCGATGGTGTGGTAGGTGAAGTAAGTCTTGCCGTCCTGGTCCTGGCCGGCTTCACGCACGTTCAGCAAAATGTCATCGCCCAGGCGCACCCCCAGGGCAAGCATGATTTCCGGACCCGCGCCTTGCAGCTCCAATGTGGCGTTGAGCACTTTGGCGCTCTTGGCCATTTCTTCGGCGATGAAACGTCCGCCGGTCATCTGCTCCATGTCGAAGTCGATCTTCGGCGGTGCGAACGAGGTGACCGTCGCCGACAACGGCAGGCCTTGAAGGGTGGCCGCCATGGCCTGTCTGATTCGGTTGGTAAACATTAGAGAACGTCCTCCAGGAACTGCTCGATGATTTCATCGCGGGCGTTGAGTTGATAAATCATGTGTTCGTTCGGCGCGTAGCGGCCGTAGTCGATGACGATGAACCAGGTGCCGTTCTTGTATTTCTCGACACTGTTCAATTCCGGGTGCAGGTACACGCTGCCGCCGGGAATGGTCTCGTCGGCCACCAGGGTTTGCAGCCAGTCGTTGATGCGCTTGACCTCCTGGTCCATGAACGACTTGGTGAGGTTCTTGGCCATGGCTTTCTGGCCGGCCTTGACCAGCTTGCGGCTGATCGCATCTTCCAGGCCCACGTAGCTGATGAACTTGCCGGTGATGGAGCGGTTACCCAGCAGCGAGAAACCGCCGAGGATGGTGCGGGCGTAGTAGCTCACGCCGTAGCGGTTGAGCAGGTCGCCTTCGGTGGAGGTGTCGAGGATGTTGTACTCAACCACGCGGGACACGTCTTCGGCGAAGGTCACCTGGTTGCCTGGGCTTTCCCACTGCTTGACCTTGGCCAATGCGGCAATCGCCAGGGACGACGGCGCCAGGAACACGTTTTTCTTCGCGGCCTTGGAGTACACCGACGGCATGTTGTGCACCAGCAGGCAACGGTCGAAACCGAGATCGGCACCGCCCAGTTCGCCGCTGTAGGTCACCTGGTCGGCGACGGTTGTGTCCTTGCCGTCCAGCACCACACGGGCCTTGATGCGCTTGCCGAAGGAGGCGAATTCGCCGGCCACGGCCTTGGTGCCGGTGAAGCCCGGGGCGCCGATGATGGTCAGGTCTTCGGGGACGCTGGCCAGGGCGGCGAGGCCCAGTTTGCGGCCGGTGACCGGCTCTTCACCGCCGATTACGTTATTGATGGTGTCGGCCGGGGTGGTGCCCTCGTCGACGATCACTACGTAGACCGGCACCTTGACCACTTTGAGGATCTGGTACACGGCGTGGAACAGCGTGCCGGTTTCAGCGCCGGTGGGGTCCAGCAGCGCCTGGGTGGTGAAGCTGTTGATGCGGAACGGGGCGTTTTTCGGAATCGACGCATGGGCGTTGGGGGCGGTGCCCACCAGGCCGATGACGTTATCGCCCAGGCCACCCATGGCCTCGGGGGATTCGGTGGCGTTCACGGTGATGCCGTTGTGTTCGAAGTTCAAAACCTCAGCCATGATCAGTCAGCCTTCTTCGGGGTGGAGTTGAGGACGCTGGTCAGTTCCAGGCGGCCAGCGGTGCGCAGGGCGGATGCTTCGACGTCCAGCAGTTCCAGTTCCTCGCCGGCGGTAGACCAGTGGCCGTTGCCGGTGGGGAATGGAATGAGGACGGTGTAGGTT
Source organism: Pseudomonas sp. F9001 (assembly GCF_013385435.1). Taxonomy (NCBI): domain Bacteria; kingdom Pseudomonadati; phylum Pseudomonadota; class Gammaproteobacteria; order Pseudomonadales; family Pseudomonadaceae; genus Pseudomonas; species Pseudomonas sp. F9001. The sequence goes on along the minus strand of NZ_JACAPX010000001.1, from coordinate 45,763 downwards.
TGGCGGTTAAACATGAGTGGGATTCTCCGGGTGAAAAACGCCAAAGCCCCTGCGAGAGGGGCTTTGGGCGGGCGAAAAAAAACCGCTTTCGCGGTGGGTGATTATTTATCTTCCGGCAACGGGAACCGCGCCTTGATTTCGGCCACTTTGGCTCGCCATTCCTTCTCCTTCTCAGGCGTACCGTCGAATTGCCACTCGAGGTACATCGGGTCCGCTTCGCTGACATAGGCAGAGCGGCGAGCAGCAATAGTGCTAGCGAGCGCTGCAGCGGCAGCGGCTTTCTCGATCAGCGCTTGAGCGGCCACATCACTAAAGCCAAGACCTTTAAGTGTCTGCACGCTGGCAGGTACGTTGATCAGCGCGTCACCAGCGGGGGTTTCCAGTTTTTCAATAAACAAAGTCATTTGATCAGTCCTTAAACCTTGGCGGTATACCGAGTGTCGTTGTCGTAGGAATAAGCCAAGCGCTTCTCTTCATAGGCCTTCCCAAGCACGGCATCTGCCTGGGCCAGCGCATAAGGCTTCACTACCCAACGCACCTCCCAATCAGCCGTAACGTCATCTTTCATGATCACTTCGGTATCCACCTTGCTGAAGCTCACAGGGTAATCAAACGTTTTGGTGATCGTGTAACTCAACCCACCTCTTAGGTACATCCCGGAGAATTGTGGGGACGTGGTCAGCTGACCAGCGACCAAACCGACATACATGGGTTTAAGCCCTGTAACGGCACGAGCCGTGCAAATCATGCCAAACGAGATGCCCCGAACCGTTTCGCGATAGGTTTGCGATATTCGTTTGATCGACAGGAAGTTGGCATCACCATTCCATGGAAAACCAACACCTTCCAATTGCAGGTTCAAGCCGGCGATATGATAGATACCCTCACCAAAGGGCGCCTTTTCGCTATCTCGAGAAAAAATTCGAGAGATAGTAAGCTCGGTTTCTCCCCCATCATTACCGGGCATGCTCCACCACACTGGGTAAAGCACGTCCGTGGACAAGCCGGTAAGGTCAATATCCTGCTTGTAAAGCGCGCGGCCATTGATGTCTTTCGCTTGTACACCATTACGCCACGCAGTGAACTGACTCGACGCGGCCTCTACCCGTGCATCAATTTTGCCAATCTGGTTAGTCACCGTTTCTGTCAGCTTGTTACACGCATCCACCACTTTCGTGATAGTCGTTTCAATTCCCATCATCAACTCCCTGTCAATTAGTCTTTCCAGCACTTTTGTCAGTGCAACTACTTCGCTTCGAGATGCATAACCCGCAACATCAGATCAACGTGGCGGGACATATTGCCAACCGAAGCCGCCGCCATGATTGCGATTTCTTCAGCCATCAATACATTCAAATTCTCGCTCCCCACCACAATCGTCACGCTATCCGCCGGCAACGGCGAAATATCCAACGTGAACTTCTGCAGTACCCGAGCCGCCGCCGCTTTGTACGTGAGCAGCTTCCCCTCCACGGAATACACCGCCAACAACGTGCCACTGGCGAGGTAAAAACCAAACTCGCCGATCTCATACTCGGCCTCGCCATCAAACAGCGCGGCCATCCGGAGTTGCCGGTCGCCCAGATCCTCGTAGTCCACAATGGCGACCCGCTGGCGCTCGTCACGCAGGGCCACTTCGGTGCCGTCGGGGTTGTAGCGGCCAGTACCGGCGCCAATGTGGGTGATCTCGCCTTTCAAGCCCTGGTTCTTTGCCTGCAGCACTTCATCCAATCCCTTGGAGGTGAAGCGCACCAGGCGTGTAATTTCATCTGTCATGGCTGCGCCCTGAGGTCGTAGTCGTTAATGGTGTAGTGCCGGGCAACCCCGGCACTGTTTAGCCGGGCCGCCAGCCCGAGTTCAGGCAGTACGCCGCACAACTGCAACTCGCCATCGCTGAGCGGTGTGTGCGCCACGCTTCTGCAAGCAAGTACCCCGTGCAGCTTCACTTCGGGCAACGCCCCGGGCTGGCCCTCATCACCGATGCTCAACCCTGGATCAGCGGCTGCAGCAACACGTAAACCCTGGGAGGTCTCGTGCACGATGGTGATGGTGGCCAGGTCCCGCTCGCTCTTCGCCGCGTTGATGCGGCGGATCAAACGGTTGTGATCGCCACTGGACCAACTGCGACCGATGATTGCCTGCACATCAAAGGTGTAAGGCAGGCCGGTTGGCCGCTGTTGATACCAGGCACTGATATTGGGGGTGAATCCCAGGGATTCGACGGCGTAGCTCAGCGCCTTGGGCGTACCGGCCTGACGCTGGATTTGCCAGGACAAGGCCACGGTGAGGCGCTTCTCCGACTCGCTGGCAGCGGCGTCCCATTCACTGACGCCGCGATCAGCGGCCAGGTAGGGAAGGAATTCAGCCGGCGTCTGCAGCGGGTTCATCAGGGCGGGAAAAGGGGGCGTCACCCGATCGAGCAATTGCCCGAAACCCAGGTCCAGCGCCTTCTCCAACGGCGAACTGTTGGCGGGCAGTAAACTGCCTTTGGGCTCACTCATAGCGTGCGCACCTCCACCTCGACACCCGTGCAATACGGAGCCTGGAACGCGGTGGTGACGATCGGCTCCAGCGGTTCAAGGATTTGCAGTTGTGCAGCTCCCGCCGAGTGGATGGCGTAGTCGATCCAGCTCGGGTCCACCCGCCCTTCCAGGCGATGACAGGACTCTGCATAGTCTTGCAGCAGTTTCTGGGCGGCGACTTGAGTGAGCCCGGAATCCGGGCCGGCGTTGATCTTCGCCACCACGCGGATTTTGTAGCGCAGGATCTGAGCCGCCTGCACCGTGACGAGATCCGTTTCCGGTCGCACGTCAGGCCGAGCGAAATGCCGACGTACACCGTCAAGCAGATCAGCAGAAGGTGTGCCATCCCCGTCTCTGGACAGGACCGTGACCATCACTTCGCCGGGCGCGGTTCGACGGCCATTACCATCCTTGACCCGTGCCGCGTAGCCGTCCGGGTCGAAGGTATAAGTGACCGTCACCACACCCGGCGTAGCACTTTGCACTTTCACCGATGGACGCTCACCGAGGGTGAAAACCTCCCGCCGATACTGCATCCGCGAGCCCGCCGCCGGAGCGTGAGGCGCGAGGTAATAACGCAACCGGGCGTCATCGTCGCTCTCCAATGTTGGCGGTACCGGCGGGAAAGCCGCCGGGTCACCAGGGTCGAGCACCTGGCGCTCAAGGCCCATGTCCGCCAGGCGCGCATCGAGGTTGCTGCCGGTAGCCCACCACGCCAGCATCTGCTTGATGCGGGCGTTGTATTTGCGCTCGTGGGTTTGCAGGCGAACGCAAAAAGCTTCCAGCGCCAACGTCAGCAACTCGCTCTCGCTCTCCAGGCTGACCTTCAGCTTGGCGGCATTTTCTGGTGCACGAGTGGCGACGTAATCGACGACAAACGCCTTGAACTCCGCCAGCAACGGTTCGAACTCATCGACCGCAATGATCGCTGGCTCAGCCAACTGGTTCTGGCCGGGTATCAGCATGCTCATGTCACCACCTCGAAGGATTGCTTGCGGTTTTTCCAGGTGCCGGCGAAGCGCAGCAACAGGCCGGCGCCCTGGCGGTTGGCGACGATGACTTGCGGCTCGAAGTCGGCGATGCCGTTCTGCGGGTTGTAGAACGCCTGGGCGGCATGGCTCTGGGCGAGAATCAGCAGGTCATCGCCGAGGTTTTGCCCGAGCAGCTGCGGGATCATCGAGCCGTACAGCGGGCGCTTCTGGCGAGTGCCCAAGGGCGTGGTCAGCGCTCGGGTAGCGCGCTGCACAAATTGCAGCCAGTCATCGACCGCCGCCCCGGTGTTTCTATCGATTCCGATCATGGGATGTCCTTGTCAGGGGCTGATGACTCGACCCTGGTGGTCCACCACCGGGCCGCTGAAGTGCGCGCCGCCGGCGTCCAGCAACAGGCTGCTGCCGCCGACTTGCAGCGTGATGCCCTGGGCGCTCATCGTGAGGCTGGCGGCGCCGACCTTGATGTCGACCTGTTCGCGGGAACCTGTGAACGTGGTGGGGCCATTGACCCAGTTGAAGGTATGGCTGGCGTCGTCGTAGTCGCTCTGGGTACCGTCCTGATGGCGGCGCCGGGTCAGTGTCGAAGCGCTGGAGACCGGTGGAAAGCGGTCGCTGTTCAAGCCGAACAAGGCCACCGATTGCGCCCCGCCCTCCCCGGCGCCGTAGTTGAGCAGCAAACATTGCTCGCCTACTGACGGGATGCGGGTTTCCGTCTGCGCTCCGGCGCTGGGGTTGAAAAAGCGGATCGCCGGGGTGAGCAGTTCGCCGTGGCTGACCTTGCAGGTATTGCTGGCGGCGTCGACCTCCTGGCACACGCCGATTCGGCAGAAACTTTCGGCGCGTCGATACAGGTCTTCGAGCTGGCTTTCCATTTCCGCCAGGCGCTCCACGATCGGCCCCAGCTGCATGCGTAACAGCGCGTCGAACATGGGCTACTCCGCCAGCGGCTTGTATTGGTCGGGGTCGTCGATGTTCGAGACGTCCCAGGTGCAGGCAAAAAGCGGCTTGCCTGTGGGATCGTTGAGCAACGGCGGCCCGATATAGAGGGTTTGGGTGAAGGTGACGGTCCAGGTGTCGTAGTCCGTCTCTGCGCTGGTGCGTATTGAAGGCGCAGCGACGATGCTGGTCGGCAGGTCGCACTGCGCCTGCGGCAGGCTCCAGCGGTTATCCAGCACCAGGTCCATCAGTTGGCTGGCCAGGTCGCAGGCATCAAAGGGCAAGGCACCCGGGGCCACCATGGCCTTGAGTGAAATCCCCAGGGCATGGGCCTTGCGCCCCTCGCGGGAGCGAAGGCCCGGCCCATTGCCTTCGACCGTGATCAACACGCCGGTGTCGTTCGCGCCGCCCTGAAAGTCCTGATGAGTGCCGACCTTAAGTTCCGGAAACGCCCTGCGCAGTGCCTCGCTGATGGCCTGGGGCAGTTGGGAGGGTTTTTCGATAAGTGTCATTTAAGTAGCGTCCTTGCAACGGTTACTGCGGGTCCCGGCCAGGGCCTTCGTTGACGCCGATGCGCTTGGCCGCCCAGCGTTCATAAAGGCCGATGGCCACGTCGGCGCCGGCCATGGCGGTCAGGCACCCAATGGCGCCGGCCGTCCAGATCGACATGCCGGCGGCGTAGCACAGCATCAGGGCTGATACCCCGCACACCATGCAGGCCCCCGAACGCAGGGCCAGGCGCCGCATAAGCGACCAACCGCGGGCGCCTTCCTTGTCGGCGCGCCACATTTCTCCGGAAACCCCGCCAATCACCGCCAATACGATGACCAGCCAGATAGGCATTTCCGCCAACGCTTGCTGCTCGTTTGTCATGTCACGCCTCCTGGAATGAGTGATACCGGCAGGTCGCCGGTTGTAGGTGTTTGTTTCAATTTGAATGGGTTCTCTAGGTAGGCATTCCAAAAAGCCCGGTTGCCCGGGCTTTTCAGTAATGATGTCCTCGAACTTTCGGCGCTACTGGCGCGGTACGGTTCTTTCCTCAATGTTTTTCCGACCACGATCCCTGTCTGCCGGATAACTGCTTCTGGTGCTTTACGCTGCACACCCGGGCCAGTTGCCAACCCTCTGAACCGTTAAGGCCGATTCATCGCTGCCTGTTCTTGAAGCGGTTTGAAACTAAAGAGCGTCGGCATCCTTGCCGGTATTGCCTGGCATCCTTGCCATCGCTTCGATGGCGTCCTTGCCGGTGTTGCGTAACGTCCTTGTCTTCCTTGGCTGCATCCTTGCCGCCTCCACCAGGCCTTCTTGGCTGGCTTGAGACGAAGAATATGCATGTATGCATATACAGTCAATGCACAAATGCATTTATTTTTGCGCAAGAAATGCACAGGTGCATTTATAGCCCCGCAGGCAAAGGGTTTGGTGGTTTTACGCAGACGAAAAAAAGCCCGCTCACTGGCGGGCTTTGTCTTACACAGAAGGGTTAGCGGGCGTACATGCCCCACCAGAAAACGTGACCAAGGATGCTGATCTGTTCATCCTGGATTTCCTGGAAGCTGTAGTCCTCGTCCGGATGTTCATCGCGGTTGAAGCTACGCAGGCGAATCCCGGAAGGCAGGCGATAGAGCTGTTTCACCCGTAGCTGGCCGTTGTGATTGATGGCGTAAAGATCGCCATCGACGATGTCACCAATCCCGCATTTGCCCGCATTGACACCTACGGTGGCGCCGTCGCGCAGCACCGGCAACATACTGTTGCCGCGCACCGTCACGCACTTGGCCTGGTCGAACTGCACACCGTTATGCCGCAGGCTGCGCTTGCCGAACCGCAGGCTGGCCTTCTCGCTTTCCTCGATGACGAATCTTCCTGATCCAGCAGCCAATTCAACCTCGCGCAGAAAGGGGATCGACACCTCGTCATCATTAACGGGTGTTTCGTCGTCCCACAGGCTTATGTCCTTGAGTTCCGAATGCATCGGGTCACGCTCGTCCGACCGCACCGGCACCAGCCCTGCGCGCCCGCGCAGCTGATCGGTGCTGACCTGGAAGTAATCGGCGATGCGCGAGATGTGCTTGTCCGACGGATCCACGATCTTGCCGCTGAGGATCCGGGACAGTGTGGATTGAGGCACGCCGGTACGCCGGTGAAGCTCCGTGGGGGAGATCCGGTCGCGGTCCAGCAGCTCTCTTAAGACGATAGAAACGTTGCGTTTTTGCATAACGCGGATAGTGCAGGCAGTTTTGATGCTTGGCAAATGCTAATTTGCATATTTAATGCATTGATTGCAGGTTTTTACCTAACCATTTGTGGTCTGCCTCGCATGCTAACCTGCGCCTATCGGAAAAATGCTGGGTTTGTTGATGACGCACTTTGCAGATCCAATCAGAAAAGTCATGACGCACTCAGAGCAAGAAGTCTCAGACGAAGCGCTGCGCTTTGCTCGCTCAAACAAGAAAATGATTGCCAGGCGTCTGACCGACAAAGCTATCTATCCTCCGGAAGAGGCGCCTGTATCGGTCTACATGGCCGGCTCACCGGGTGCAGGAAAAACCGAGGCATCAATCGCGCTCGTGAATCTTTTTGCCGACACCCCGATCCTTCGAATTGACCCCGATGAGCTTCGTAGCGAATTTGTTGCCTATACCGGCGGTAACTCCTGGTTATTCCAGAGAGGGGTTTCTATTTTGGTGGAGAAGATTCTGGATTTTGCGATGGACCAACAGCAGTCGTTCCTCCTTGACGGAACATTTTCAAACATTGATGTCGCCAGGCGGAATGTGGATCGTTCCTTAAGAAAAGGCAGGTTCGTACAGATTCTGTACGTCTACCAGGATCCGAGGCTCGCTTGGGACTTCGTCAAAGCTCGCGAAGAAGCAGAAGGAAGAAGGATTCGTAAAGAGCATTTCATCGACCAGTACTTTGCCGCACGTGACGTCGTCAACGCACTTAAGCTAGAGTACGGCGGCGATATCCACGTGGATTTGCTGCTCAAGCACATTGACAACTCGGGACGATTGTACAAAGCCGGTGTCGAAAAAATTGACTACCATATTCCTGAGCGACACACGCGGGCCGATCTTGAGGCCAGACTCGGGCAACCATCAGGAGCGTAATGATGATTTCGATTAAGCTGGGCTTGACCAAAGGTGCAAAAAGCCCCTTTGCCGACTTTATTCGTAACGCTAAATCTGATCAAAAAAAGCGCGTATACAGCGAAGTGCTGACCGAAGCGACCAAACAGCAGAACCTTGTATTGATGGCAGCTGAGGCAAAACGAGCCTGACATCTACTAAGGCACTGCAATAAAGAACCCGACCCAGCGTCGGGTTTTTTTATTGATCAACCGAACCCGATCTGTCTTGGTTTCCATCGTAAACCATAGGACAAACACATCGTTTATAAGGCTCGTAGCGAGAATTCAACATCGTATAGCCGCCCACAATGCATAAAAAATCAATGTACCATTAGCCTATTTACCCTTGCCAAAAATCGACAGGAAGAGCTGAACCCCGCGTATGACCGACCTCTCCAGCCACACCCCGATGATGCAGCAGTACTGGCGCCTGAAAAACCAGCACCCTGATCAGTTGATGTTCTACCGCATGGGCGATTTCTACGAGATCTTCTATGAAGACGCGAAGAAGGCGGCCAAGTTGCTGGACATCACCCTGACCGCGCGCGGGCAGTCGGCCGGGCAGTCAATTCCGATGTGCGGGATTCCATATCATTCGTTGGAAGGTTACCTGGTCAAGCTGGTGAAGCTGGGCGAGTCGGTGGTGATCTGTGAGCAGATCGGCGACCCGGCCACCAGCAAGGGCCCGGTGGAACGCCAGGTGGTGCGCATCATCACGCCGGGTACGGTGAGTGATGAGGCGCTGCTGGATGAGCGTCGCGACAACCTGATCGCGGCAGTACTGGGGGACGAACGCCTGTTCGGCCTGGCAGTCCTGGATATCACCAGTGGCAACTTCACGGTGCTGGAGATCAAGGGCTGGGAGAATCTGCTGGCGGAGCTTGAGCGCGTCAATCCGGTGGAGTTGATGATCCCGGACGACTGGCCAAAGGACCTGCCGGCGGAACGTCGCCGTGGGACCAAGCGTCGTGCGCCGTGGGATTTCGAGCGTGATTCGGCGCTGAAAAGCCTGTGCCAGCAATTCTCCGTGCAAGACCTCAAGGGCTTCGGTTGCGAAACCCTGACCCTGGCCATCGGCGCCGCCGGTTGCCTGCTCAGCTATGCCAAGGAAACCCAGCGCACTGCCCTGCCGCATTTGCGCAGCCTGCGTCATGAACGCCTGGACGACACCGTGGTGCTGGATGGCGCCAGCCGTCGCAACCTGGAACTGGACACCAACCTGGCCGGCGGGCGCGACAACACCCTGCAATCGGTGGTCGACCGTTGCCAGACCGCCATGGGCAGCCGCTTGCTGACCCGCTGGTTGAACCGCCCGCTGCGGGATTTGACCGTGCTGCAAGCCCGCCAGACCTCTATTACCTGCCTGCTCGACCGCTACCGCTTTGAAAAGCTGCAACCGCAGCTCAAGGAAATCGGCGATATCGAGCGGATCCTGGCGCGGATCGGCCTGCGTAACGCGCGGCCCCGCGACCTGGCACGCCTGCGCGATGCCCTCGGCGCCCTGCCGCAACTGCAAGCGGCGATGACCGAACTGGAAGCACCGCACCTGCAGCAGCTGGCAGTCACCACCGGCACCTACCCGGAGCTGGCGGCGCTGCTGGAAAAAGCCATCATCGACAACCCGCCCGCGATCATCCGTGACGGTGGCGTGTTGAAGACCGGTTACGACACTGAGCTGGATGAGCTGCAATCCCTGAGCGAGAACGCCGGGCAGTTCCTGATTGACCTGGAAGCCCGTGAAAAAGCCCGCACGGGCCTGGCCAACCTGAAAGTCGGCTACAACCGCGTGCACGGCTACTTTATCGAGTTGCCAAGCAAGCAGGCCGAGCAGGCGCCGATCGATTACCAGCGCCGCCAGACCCTCAAGGGGGCCGAGCGCTTTATCACTCCGGAGCTTAAAGAATTCGAAGACAAGGCGCTGTCGGCCAAAAGCCGCGCCCTGGCCCGGGAGAAAATGCTCTACGAAGCCTTGCTCGAAAGCCTGATCGATAAGCTGGCACCGCTGCAGGACACCGCCGCCGCCCTGGCCGAGCTGGATGTACTGAGCAACCTGGCCGAGCGAGCCCTGAACCTTGACCTGAACTGCCCGCGCTTTGTCAGCGAGCCGTGCATGCGCATCGTGCAAGGTCGCCACCCGGTGGTTGAGCAGGTGTTGACCACGCCGTTCGTCGCCAACGACCTGTCGCTGGACGACGACACCCGCATGCTGGTGATCACCGGTCCGAACATGGGCGGTAAATCCACCTACATGCGTCAGACCGCGTTAATCGTGCTGCTGGCGCATATCGGCAGCTTCGTGCCGGCGGCAAGCTGCGAATTGTCACTGGTGGACCGCATCTTCACCCGGATCGGTTCCAGCGATGACCTGGCCGGCGGCCGTTCGACCTTTATGGTGGAAATGAGCGAAACCGCCAACATCCTGCACAACGCCACCGAACGCAGCCTGGTGCTGATGGACGAAGTGGGCCGCGGCACCAGCACCTTCGACGGGCTGTCCCTGGCGTGGGCGGCGGCCGAACGTTTGGCGCACCTGCGGGCATATACGCTGTTCGCGACGCACTACTTCGAACTGACCGTGCTGCCGGAAAACGAGCCGTTGGTAGCCAACGTGCACCTCAATGCCACCGAGCACAACGAGCGCATCGTGTTCCTGCACCACGTGCTGCCCGGCCCGGCAAGCCAGAGTTACGGCCTGGCCGTGGCGCAACTGGCGGGGGTGCCGGCCGAGGTGATTACCCGTGCTCGCGAGCACCTGAGCCGCCTGGAAGAAACCGCGCTGCCCCATGAGATTCCCGTGGCCAGCCCGGCCAAGGCCAGCAACAAACCCAGCGCGCCGCACCAGAGCGACATGTTCGCCAGCCTGCCTCATCCGGTACTGGATGAGTTGGCTAAGCTTGACCTGGATGACGTGACGCCGCGAAAAGCGCTCGAAATGTTATATGCACTGAAGACTCGGATATAACGCAGACGCTTGCAAGCTGGTAGACTCTCGCGCGGTTTGGGATGCTGCGGGCTTTTAGCCTGGCCTGCAGACTATCGCTCCCGAACCTCGCGAGCCCTGCCACAAAGGGTTTCGCTGCCGCCGCCTGAGGAGAAAATTAGAAATGACCTTCGTCGTCACCGACAACTGCATCAAGTGCAAGTACACCGACTGCGTAGAAGTGTGTCCGGTGGACTGCTTCTACGAAGGCCCGAATTTCCTGGTCATCCACCCGGACGAGTGCATTGACTGCGCCCTGTGTGAACCAGAATGCCCGGCCGTCGCTATTTTCTCCGAGGACGAAGTCCCCGCAGAGATGCAGGAATTTATTCAGTTGAACGTTGAGCTGGCGGAAATCTGGCCGAATATCACTGAGCGCAAAGACCCGATGCCGGATGCGGCAGAGTGGGATGGCAAAAAAGGCAAGATTGCCGACCTCGAACGCTGATAGCGTCGATGCCCTCCAAAAGGCCCCTTGCGGGCCTTTTTGCATTTCTGCGGGGCGGGTTTCACTTTTCTACAGGCAAAAAAAAGGGGCGGTATGACCCGCCCACATTTTTTCCCTAGTCCCTGTGTTCCTTTTCATCGTCCTGATGAATCGCATCCTGCGAGGTTCCCTGAATCATCGTTCCTTGATGACTGTGTCAATCCGTGGACACAGGACTGATCTTAGAGAGTTCACGGGGAAGTTCAACGGGATCCAACCCGCCGGATTTTCGATTTAAGCGCTCAAACGCGAATAAATAATCGTTATATTTCAATAAGATAGAAATATAGGCAATCAATTCAAGACGCCCCCGCCGATGAAAAAACCCAAACGCTTACGAAAAAGTAAGTGAATGCTTACACCAGCAATTACGTAAAAGAGTAAAAAACGCCTCGTTGGTGTTCATCAGGCAAGAAAAAGCCCCGACAAGGTCGAGGCTTTTTTCCCATCCGGTGGATCAGTCGTCGCTGACAGTAATCGTCGGCATTGCCTGGGCCTCGGCTTCCTGCAGGACGATTCGCGCGCCTACGTGGCGCGCCAGCTCCTGGTAGACCATGGCAATCTGGCCATCGGGCTCGGCAACCACCGTCGGCTTGCCGCCATCAGCCTGCTCTCGAATCCCCATGGACAGCGGCAATGACGCCAGCAGTTCAACGCCGTACTGGGTCGCGAGCTTCTCGCCGCCGCCTTCACCGAACAGATGCTCGGCGTGGCCGCAGTTGGAGCAGATGTGCACCGCCATGTTTTCCACGACGCCCAGCACCGGGATGTTGACCTTGCGGAACATCTCCACACCCTTGCGGGCATCCAGCAGCGCGAGGTCCTGCGGTGTGGTGACGATCACCGCGCCGGCCACCGGCACTTTCTGCGCCAGGGTCAGCTGGATATCGCCGGTGCCGGGCGGCATATCGATCACCAGGTAGTCCAGGTTGCCCCAGTCGGTCTGCGTGACCAGTTGCAGCAACGCACCGGATACCATCGGGCCGCGCCAGACCATCGGTGTGTTGTCGTCGGTCAGGAAGGCCATGGACATGACTTCCACGCCATGGGACTCGATCGGCACGAACCATTTCTGGTCCTTGATCTTCGGCCGGGTGCCTTCCGGGATGCCAAACATCACGCCCTGGCTCGGGCCATAGATGTCGGCGTCGAGAATCCCGACCCGCGCGCCTTCCCGGGCCAGGGCCAGGGCCAGGTTGGCGGCGGTGGTGGATTTGCCCACGCCGCCCTTGCCGGAAGCCACGGCCACCACGTTCTTGACGTTGGCCAGGCCCGGAATCTGCGCCTGGGCCTTGTGCGGGGCGATCACGCACTGGATGTCGACCCTGGCCGCGCTGACGCCGTCCAGGCCTTCGATGGCCATTTGCAGCATCTGCGCCCAGCCGCTCTTGAACAGGCCTGCGGCGTAGCCCAGCTCAAGCTGGACCGAAACCTTGTCACCCTGCACGTCGATGGCGCGTACGCACCCGGCGCTGACCGGGTCCTGGTTCAGGTAGGGGTCGGTGTACTGGCGAAGAACGGCTTCCACCGCTGCGCGATTGACGGCGCTCATGGGCTACTCCCGAAAAAAGACTGACTAAAACAGGCGGCTATCCTAACCGTTCCAGCGCCCCAGCGGCACGCTTTCGGCCTGCGGGAAAATCCGGAAACAGCCGCACGGGGTGAAATAAATTTCCCGGCGCTTTATAGTGGCCGACCTCCGTTTCATCAAGTAGCCGAGCCCCATGTCCGAGCCACGCAAGATCCTCGTCACCAGCGCCCTGCCCTATGCCAATGGTTCCATCCACCTTGGCCATATGCTTGAGTACATCCAGACCGATATGTGGGTGCGCTTCCAGAAGCATCGCGGCAATCAATGCATTTATGTCTGCGCGGACGACGCCCACGGTTCGGCCATCATGTTGCGCGCCGAGAAGGAAGGGATCACCCCGGAACAACTGATCGCCAACGTCCAGGCTGAACACAGCGCCGACTTTGCCGAGTTCCTGGTGGATTTCGATAACTTCCACTCGACCCACTCCGACGAAAACCGCGAGCTGTCGAGCCAGATCTACCTGCGCCTCAAGGACGCCGGGCACATTGCCACGCGTTCGATCACCCAGTATTTCGACCCGGAAAAGAAAATGTTCCTGGCCGACCGCTTCATCAAGGGCACCTGCCCGAAATGCGGCACTGAGGACCAGTACGGCGACAACTGCGAGAAATGCGGCGCCACTTACGCGCCCACCGACCTGAAGGATCCGAAGTCGGCCATCTCCGGCGCCACCCCGGTACTCAAGGATTCCCAGCACTTCTTCTTCAAGCTCCCGGATTTCCAGCAGATGCTGCAAACCTGGACCCGCAGCGGCACCCTGCAGGACGCCGTGGCGAACAAGATTGCCGAATGGCTGGACGCCGGCCTGCAACAGTGGGACATCTCCCGCGATGCGCCGTACTTCGGCTTTGAGATCCCGGGCGAGCCAGGCAAGTACTTCTACGTGTGGCTGGACGCGCCGATCGGCTACATGGCCAGCTTCAAGAACCTGTGCGACCGCACGCCGGAGCTGGACTTCGACGCGTTCTGGAACAAGGACTCCACGGCCGAGCTGTACCACTTCATCGGCAAGGACATCGTCAACTTCCACGCGCTGTTCTGGCCTGCAATGCTTGAAGGCTCGGGCTATCGCAAGCCAACCGGCATTGCCGTGCACGGTTACCTGACGGTCAACGGCCAGAAGATGTCCAAGTCCCGTGGCACCTTTATCAAGGCGCGCACCTACCTGGACCACCTGTCGCCGGAATACCTGCGCTACTACTACGCCTCCAAGCTGGGCCGTGGTGTCGACGACCTGGACCTGAACCTGGAAGACTTCGTACAGAAGGTCAACTCGGACCTGGTGGGCAAGGTGGTCAACATCGCCAGCCGTTGCGCCGGGTTTATCCACAAGGGCAACGCCGGGGTGCTGGTGGCTGAAAATGCCGCACCTGAGTTGACCGATGCATTCCTGGCGGCGGCGCCAAGCATCGCCGATGCCTATGAAGCCCGCGACTTTGCCCGGGCCATGCGCGAAATCATGGGCCTGGCCGACCGCGCCAACGCCTGGATCGCCGACAAGGCGCCGTGGTCGCTGAACAAGCAGGAAGGCAAGCAGGCTGAAGTCCAGGCGATCTGCGCCACGGGCGTCAACCTGTTCCGTCAGTTGGTGATCTTCCTCAAGCCGGTATTGCCGTTGCTGGCAGCCGATGCCGAGGCGTTCCTCAATGTGCCGCCGCTGACCTGGAATGACCACGCGACACTGCTCGGCAACCATCAGTTGAATGAGTTCAAGCCGCTGATGACCCGTATCGACCCGGTAAAAGTGCAGGCCATGACCGACGCATCGAAAGAAGACCTCGAGGCCAGCAAGACCGATACCGGCGACGCTGCACCTGCGGGCAATGGCGAACTGGCGAAAGATCCGTTGTCGCCGGAAATCGACTTCGACGCCTTCGCTGCGGTGGACTTGCGGGTTGCCCTGATCCTCAAGGCCGAAGCCGTGGAAGGCGCCGACAAGCTGCTGCGCCTGACCCTGGACATCGGTGATGAACAACGCAACGTGTTCTCGGGGATCAAGAGCGCCTATCCGGACCCATCCAAGCTCGATGGTCGCCTGACCATGATGATCGCCAACCTCAAGCCGCGGAAAATGAAGTTCGGTATCTCCGAAGGCATGGTGATGGCGGCCGGCCCTGGCGGTGAAGAGATCTACCTGTTGAGCCCGGACAGCGGCGCCAAGCCGGGTCAGCGCATCAAGTAACAATGGCTAACTGCCTCATGGTCTCGGCCATGGGGCGGTTTCAGCTAGTACCCCCTCCTCGCTTGCCGGATAATCGGATTCTGTTTGCTGTCGGCCCGTTGTTGGCTGTGGCTTTTCCGGGTTCCAACGCAATGATCAAACCATGAGCCTGATTCAACGTATCGACGCCCTGCTGCCGCAAACCCAGTGTGGCAAATGTGGGCATCCTGGCTGCAAGCCCTACGCAGAAGGCATTGCCCAAGGCGAGGCGATCAACAAGTGCCCTCCGGGCGGCCAGGAAACCATTACAGGCCTGGCGCAGCTGTTGAAGCTCCCGGTGCTGGAGTTGGACACATCTCGAGGGGAAGCGCCCGCACAGATCGCGTTTATCCGTGAAGCGGAGTGCATCGGCTGTACCAAATGCATCCAGGCCTGCCCGGTGGACGCTATCGTCGGTGCTGCCAAATTGATGCACACGGTGATTGTCGACGAGTGCACGGGTTGCGACCTGTGTGTAGCACCCTGCCCGGTTGATTGCATCGAAATGCGTCCGTTGAGCACCGTGGTACCGATTGTCGGCGGGCTGGCCTCCAATGATCATGAACGCGAGGCACGCAGCCTCAAGCGCAACCGGGCCCGGCGACGGTTTGAACAGCGCAACGCGCGGCTGCAACGCGAAGAGGAACAGAAACTTGCCGAACGCCAGGCACGCTCCAAGCGCGCCGCCCCGGTAGCTGCGGCCACGGTCAACCCGGTCCAGGCGGCCATTGAGCGGGTTCGTGCACAAAAAGCCGCGGCCATGGACGCCGCCTTGAAGAAGGCCAAGATCAACCTGGCCATGAGCCGCGCCCAATTGCACAAATCCCTGAAAGCTTTCGGCCACCCGCCGACCTTTGAACAGCAGTCGCAGTTGATCATTCTGCAACAGCACTTCGAAACGGCAGAGCAGGCGCTTGCGGCACTGGTGGTGGCTGATGCCCGCACCTGAACCCCTTGAGCACCGGCCCCACGTGATGAAGCGTGTACTGCCGGTGCACGCCGCGTTTATCCTGCTCGGGTTATTGGGCCCGTTTTTCGTAACCACACTGACTGTCCGCAAGGAACCGCTCGCCCCATGAACGCCGCAAAACGCCTGGAAATTTTCCGCCGGCTTCACGAAGACAACCCGGAACCGAAAACCGAACTGGCCTACTCCTCGCCGTTCGAGTTGCTGATCGCCGTGATTCTCTCGGCCCAGTCCACAGACGTCGGCGTCAACAAGGCCACCGCCAAGTTGTATCCGGTGGCGAACACCCCGGAGGCGATCTACGCGCTGGGGGTTGAGGGGTTGTCCGAATACATCAAGACCATCGGCCTGTACAACAGCAAGGCGAAGAATGTCATCGAGACATGCCGGCTGCTGGTGGAACTGCACGGCAGCGAAGTACCGCAAACGCGCGAAGCCCTGGAAGCCCTTCCGGGTGTTGGCCGAAAAACCGCCAATGTGGTGCTCAATACAGCATTTCGCCAGTTGACCATGGCGGTGGACACGCACATCTTTCGGGTCAGCAACCGAACCGGTATTGCCCGCGGAAAAAATGTGGTGGAGGTGGAAAAACAGCTGATGAAGTTCGTGCCCAAGCCGTATCTGCTGGACTCGCATCACTGGTTGATCCTTCACGGACGCTATGTCTGCCAGGCCCGCAAGCCGCGCTGTGGCAGCTGCCGCATCGAAGACCTGTGCGAATACAAGGAAAAGACTTCCGACGATTGAGCCATCATTGCTTTTATCGATGAGTCGATTGAAAAAATCTTTTTTACCAGGCCCGAGATTATCGTTATAAGGAGCGCCAACGGCAGTCTTAGCCTGGAGTTAACCTTATGAGCACTGGCAAAGAACAACTGGATGTAGAAGACGACGTTGTTGGCGCTGAATCCGACGATGATGCAGCAGAAGCACCGGTAGAGGTGGCCAAGACCAATTTGAGCAAACGCCGCACCATCGACAACCTGCTGGAAGAGCGGCGCTTGCAAAAACAGTTGGCCGATTACGACTTCGATCTCTAATCGATCCAACGATAAACAGAAGCCTCCCTTGCGGAGGCTTTTTTCTGACTGGATGTAAATGTGAGGCCGGCCTACACCAGGCCGTTTCGCTGGGCCAGCTCGATCAAGTCCACCAGCGAGCGGGCGTTGAGCTTGAGCAGCAAGCGGGTCTTGTAGGTGCTCACAGTCTTGTTGCTCAGGAACATGCCATCGGCGATCTCCTTGTTGGTCTTGCCGCGGGCCAACTGCTGCAACACCATCATCTCCCGGCCGGACAGGCGCTCGACCATGTCCGCTTCGCTGGCGTTACCCATTGTGGAGCGCACCGAGTTCAACGCCTGGTTGGGGAAGTAGCTGTACCCGCACAGCACCGCCTTGACCGCGCTCAACAGCTCGGTGAGATCCTGTTGCTTGCACACGTAGCCGGCAGCACCCGCCTGCATGCACCGCATCGAGAAATGCCCGGGCGCCTGGGACGTCAGCACCAGCACCTTGAAGGGATGTGCCTGTTTGGTTGATGACAGCCGGCATATAACTTCCAGGCCATCGAGTTTGGGAATTCCAATATCCAGTATGACAATGTCCGGCATATGCTCGCGCGCAAGTTGCAAGGCATCGACACCGTTATCGGTCTCGGCAACGACCTCATAACTATGACGTTCCATTAGCATACGCACAGCAAGACGAATGACGGGATGATCATCCACGATCAGCACTTTATTCATGGGCAAGTCCAATTTCGCTGTTCGAATTATTAAGAGTAAGCACAATAGCCTAGTCGTTTCTCGCTTGGCATAGCGCTCCCCCCCAAGCAACAGCAAGCAGAGACCTAACCCACAAAGACATAGGATTTAACCTACAAAAAAACGCCAGATCGGAGCTATCCAGTTTTGTTGGGGCTTTCAGAACTTTCCGAGCACAAACATATTTTGAGTGAAAATTCCCAGGATTACGCGGGCCCGGGTAAACGCGCCGTACACAAGTTTCAGGAAATGCCCCTTGTGCGCTGTCAGAAGACCTGTGAACCCGGAGGGAAACCGGGTTTTTAAAAGTTCCATTCGACATAATTACTAACGCTCCATAAATCCTACAGGCATGTCAGCATCTGACATATTCGCGGTACATTTCTGAGTGAATTTTCTGTAGTACATAGTTCCTGCCTACAAGAAAAAATCTCACTTTCAACAATGCATCACTTATCGAGCGAAATTAATAAACATTGCTCCCGTAAAAATATAAACACTCCAGATCATCTCCTGGAGTACCTGAACTTTTTCGAAGCGAACAATAAACACAGGCGCGCGCCCGATGATTCCGGATGTATTTTCAACCAAAAAAAAATGGCCCCTTGAGGGGCCATTTTTCATTGCAACTTACAACACTCAGAACAACTTGCGACCTTTGTTGGCCGCAATGCGCATGCGCAACGCGTTCAGCTTGATGAAGCCTGCCGCGTCTGCCTGGTTGTAGGCGCCGCCATCTTCTTCAAAAGTGGCGATGTTGGCGTCGAACAACGACTCATCGGACTTGCGACCGGTCACGATCACATTGCCCTTGTACAGCTTCAGGCGCACAACGCCGTTCACGTGGACCTGGGAAGCGTCGATCATCTGTTGCAGCATCAGACGCTCAGGGCTCCACCAGTAGCCGGTGTAGATCAGGCTGGCGTACTTGGGCATCAACTCGTCTTTGAGGTGAGCCACTTCACGGTCCAGGGTGATGGACTCAATGGCGCGGTGAGCGCGCAGCATGATGGTGCCGCCCGGGGTTTCGTAGCAACCACGGGACTTCATGCCCACGTAACGGTTCTCGACGATGTCGAGGCGGCCGATACCGTGTTCGCCACCGATACGGTTCAGGGTCGCCAGTACGGTGGCCGGGGTCATTTCGACGCCGTCCAGCGCGACGATGTCGCCGTTGCGGTAGGTCAGTTCCAGGTACTGGGCCTTGTCAGGAGCGTTCTCCGGGGAGACGGTCCATTTCCACATGTCTTCTTCGTGCTCGGTCCAGGTGTCTTCCAGCACGCCGCCTTCATAGGAGATGTGCAGCAAGTTGGCGTCCATCGAGTACGGGGACTTCTTCTTGCCGTGACGCTCGATCGGGATCGCGTGCTTTTCAGCGTAGTCCATCAGCTTTTCACGGGACAACAGGTCCCATTCACGCCACGGAGCAATCACTTTTACGCCTGGCTTCAAGGCGTAGGCGCCCAGTTCGAAACGCACCTGGTCGTTGCCCTTGCCGGTGGCGCCATGGGAAATGGCGTCGGCGCCGGTTTCGTTGGCGATTTCGATCAGGCGCTTGGCGATCAGCGGACGTGCGATGGAAGTACCCAGCAGGTACTCGCCTTCGTAGACAGTGTTGGCGCGAAACATCGGGAAAACGAAATCGCGGACGAACTCTTCGCGCAGGTCGTCAATGTAGATCTCTTTCACGCCCATGGCTTGCGCCTTGGCACGTGCAGGTTCGACCTCTTCGCCCTGACCCAGGTCAGCGGTGAAGGTCACCACTTCACAGTTATAAGTATCCTGCAGCCACTTGAGGATCACCGAAGTGTCCAGGCCGCCGGAATACGCGAGAACGACCTTGTTTACGTCGGCCATGCCATCACTCCACGGGGTTGTACGGAAAGGCGTCGATTCTACCGACCAAAACCGTGAAATTACAGAGGCGCGACAGCAAATGAAGATAAAGCGACAGATTATGTCGAGCGGGCGACGAAACGCCGCACCTTATGAGGTGGCGGCAGCGTTGCCTGGCGCCTTGGCCTGGGGCGCCGGTTTGTCGGGGGCTGCCACCCGTTCGAGCTGAATATTCACCCGGCGGTTTTTCGCCCGGTTGGCCGCGTTGGTGTTCGGCGCCAGCGGATAGCTTTCGCCATGAAAGCGCAGGGTAATCTGCGATTCCTGGATGCCATTGGCCTTGAAGTAGTCCATCACCGCCAATGCACGACGCCGTGAAACGTCGCGATTGGTCAGGCGATTGCCGCTGTTGTCGGAGTGGCCATTCAACTCGACGTGGTTAACCGTCGGGTCGGCTTTCATGAATTCGAGAATCACCGAGAGCTTTTTCCTGGCCGCCGCGTCCAGTTCGATGCCGCCACCCGGGAAACCCACCTCGGTCTGTCTGACCTGCTCGAAATTCATCGGCAGCAGCTTGGTGGTGCAGAGTTGGTAGTCGTTGTAGGCCTTGCTGAATTTCGCCGGCAGCAGGCGGATCTCGGAGTAACCGCCGTCGCGGCTATAGTGGCGCACCGTCGGGCTGCGCCCTTCGAGCAGGCCGGTAAACAAACGCCCGGCCTGGGCCTGGGAGCTGTTGAACAGCACATCGCCACTGCCGACACGCACCACCCCCAGGTTGATATCGCCACGCCCCGGCTGCCACGGCGCAGCCGCCGCCAACAGGGTTGCGGAACCGGCACCCAACGAGCCGTTAAAGGCTTTCAGGCGAAACGTCGCCTGCTCGCCGGCCCGGCGCACGAACTCGCCCGAGCCGAAATCGGTGATCGGCTGGGTCAAGCGGCACTCGAATTTATCGCCCTCCACTTTCCACTCAATATTCTCCAGACGTGTCTGGAACGTGAGGGCCATCGCGGGCAGGCTGGCGAACACACTGAGCAGGGCTAGATAATGCTGGCGCACGGGAGGCTCCACTGGTTTCTACAACACATCAAGGCGTCATACATCGTTAAGGCATACCCAGGGATATCGGTCGCATCCTGCAAAACTTGATAGCGAGTGCCTGCAAGAGTCTTTTCCGGTAGCATTCCCACCAGATTGACCCGCCTGGAATCCCCAATGTCCGACCGCCTGACCCTGCTGCGTCCCGACGACTGGCATATTCATCTTCGCGATGGTGCTGCGTTGCCCCAAACCGTGGCCGATGTAGCGCGCACGTTTGGCCGCGCCATCATCATGCCTAACCTGGTACCTCCGGTGCGTAACGCCGCGGAAGCCGACGCCTATCGCCAGCGCATTCTCGCTGCACGACCGGCCGGCAGCCGCTTCGAACCGTTGATGGTGCTGTACCTGACCGACCGCACCCAGCCCGAAGAAATCCGCCAGGCCAAGGCCAGTGGTTTCGTGCACGCCGCCAAGCTGTACCCGGCCGGCGCGACCACCAACTCCGACTCCGGCGTCACCAGTATCGACAAGATCCTGCCGGCCATCGAAGCCATGGCCGAAGTGGGCATGCCGTTGCTGATCCACGGTGAAGTCACCCGTGGCGATGTCGATGTGTTCGATCGTGAAAAGATCTTCATCGACGAGCACATGCGCCGAGTTGTCGAGCTGTTCCCGACCCTCAAGGTGGTGTTCGAGCACATCACCACCGCCGATGCCGTGCAGTTCGTCACCGAGGCTTCGGCCAACGTCGGCGCGACCATCACCGCGCATCACCTGCTGTACAACCGCAACCACATGCTGGTGGGCGGGATTCGGCCGCACTTCTATTGCCTGCCGATTCTCAAGCGCAACACGCACCAGGTAGCGCTGCTCGATGCCGCCACCAGTGGCAGCGAGAAATTTTTCCTCGGTACCGACTCTGCACCTCACGCCCAACACGCCAAGGAAGCCGCGTGTGGTTGTGCCGGTTGCTATACCGCCTATGCGGCGATCGAGTTGTATGCCGAAGCGTTCGAACAACGCAACGCCCTGGACAAGCTTGAAGGGTTCGCCAGCCTCAACGGCCCGCGTTTCTATGGCCTGCCGGCGAATACCGACCGCATTACCCTGGTCCGTGAAGACTGGACCGCCCCCACCAGCCTGCCGTTTGGCGAGCTGACCGTTATCCCGCTGCGCGCCGGTGAAACACTGCGCTGGCGCCTGCTGGAGGAACACCCGTGAGTGAAGACCATTACGACGACGACCAGGAACACGGCGGCGGTGGTGGCGGTTCCCGTCACCCGATGGCCGAGCGTTTCCGTGGCTACCTGCCCGTTGTCATCGACGTAGAAACCGGCGGTTTCAATTGCGCCACTGATGCGTTGCTGGAAATCGCCGCCACGACCATCGGCATGGATGAACAGGGTTTCGTGTTCCCGGAACACACCCACTTCTTCCGCGTCGAGCCGTTCGAAGGTGCCAACATCGAAGCGGCGGCCCTGGAGTTCACCGGGATCAAGCTTGATCACCCACTGCGCATGGCCGTCAGCGAAGAAGCGGCGCTGACCGACATCTTCCGTGGCGTACGCAAGGCCCTGAAGGCCAATGGCTGCAAACGCGCGATCCTGGTGGGCCACAACAGCAGCTTCGACCTGGGCTTCCTCAATGCCGCCGTGGCCCGCCTGGACATGAAGCGCAACCCGTTTCACCCGTTCTCCAGCTTCGACACTGCGACCCTGGCCGGTTTGGCCTATGGCCAGACCGTGCTGGCGAAGGCCTGCCAGGCTGCCGGTATCGACTTCGACGGTCGTGAGGCCCACTCGGCCCGCTACGACACCGAGAAGACCGCCGAGCTGTTCTGCGGCATCGTCAACCGTTGGAAACAGATGGGCGGCTGGGAAGACTTCGGCGACTGAAGCCAAATCCCGCACATAAAAAAACCGGCCTTCTCAGGCCGGTTTTTTTTGCTTCGAACGTGGCTTACAGCTTGCCAGCGTTCTCGGTCAGGTAAGCCGCAACGCCTTCTGGCGAAGCGTTCATGCCCTTGTCGCCTTTTTTCCAGTTGGCAGGGCAGACTTCGCCGTGCTCTTCGTGGAATTGCAGGGCGTCGACCAGACGGATCAGCTCTTCCATGTTACGGCCCAGCGGCAGGTCGTTGATGATCTGCGAGCGTACAACGCCCTTGTCGTCGATCAGGAACGCGCCACGGAATGCCACGCCGCCTTCGGACTCAACGTCGTAGGCCTTGGCGATGTCGTGCTTCATGTCGGCAGCCATGGTGTATTTGACTTTGCCGATGCCGCCATCATTGATGGCGGTGTTGCGCCAGGCGTTGTGGGTGAAATGGGAGTCGATGGAAACGGCAACCACTTCAACATTACGCGCCTTGAAATCGTCCATGCGGTGATCCAGGGCGATCAGCTCCGATGGGCAGACGAAGGTGAAGTCCAGCGGGTAGAAGAACACCAGGCCGTATTTGCCTTTGATGGCTTCAGACAGTTTGAAGCTGTCTACGATTTCGCCATTGCCGAGGACGGCGGGTACGTCGAAATCCGGGGCTTGTTTGCCGACGAGTACGCTCATTGGGTATCTCCTGATGGTGGTGACTGAAGTAAAAGGATCCGTCCCAGTGTGCCGCAGCTAAACGACAGGCCTGTGACGTGATCACGCTTCGTGAAGACCGACCATCATACCGGAAAAAAGCCGTTCGTCAGTGAAGCCGCGTGCAAACACCAAGGCTTGAGAAACCACTTTGACAATCATTCTCGTTAACATTAAGATCCGTCGCACTTAAGCCTTAAACCGCGATGGTTCTCCCTTATGTATGTCTGCCTTTGCACTGGCGTCACCGACGGACAAATCCGCGAAGCAATCTACGAAGGTTGCTGCAGCTACAAGGAAGTACGTGAAACCACCGGCGTTGCCAGCCAATGCGGCAAATGCGCCTGCCTCGCCAAGCAAGTGGTACGGGAAACCCTGACGCAGCTGCAAACTGCCCAGGCTGCGATCCCCTACTCAGCAGAATTTACACACGCTTAATCAGCGTGTTTTAAAGAACCGGACTTAGTGTCCGGTTTTTTTATGCCCGAAATTCAAACAGTTAGCGCCAAGACGCGGAACACAAACATTCTTATTCCGATTAATTTTCATTTATTATTCAATAACTTAGGTTTGACAGTAGTAAATGCGCAGCTCAAACTCCGCCTTATATACAGCTAATACAGGGCAGGACCCCAATCATGAAAGGCGACATCACAGTCATCCAGCAACTCAACAAAATCCTTGCCAATGAACTGGTCGCGATCAATCAGTACTTCCTGCATGCGCGCATGTATGACGATTGGGGCCTGGAAAAGCTGGGCAAGCGTGAATACAAAGAATCCATCAAGGCCATGAAGGACGCTGACGCGCTGATCAAGCGCATCCTGTTCCTGGAAGGCCTGCCGAACGTGCAGGACCTGGGCAAGCTGAACATCGGCGAGCACACCCAGGAAATGATCAACTGCGACCTGAACTTCGAGCGCAAGAGCCACACCGACCTGAAGGCCGCCATTGCCCATTGCGAATCCAAGGGCGACTTCGGCAGCCGTGAACTGCTGGAAGATATCCTTGAAGACCAGGAAGAACACATCGACTGGCTGGAAACCCAAATCGGCTTGATCGACAAAGTGACTATCGAGAATTACCTGCAATCGCAGATGGGTGAATAACCCTTCAATTCCCGGCCACTAAAAAGCCCCGCTCTCTTTCGAGAAGCGGGGCTTTTTATTGCCGCGGCCTAAAACAAATCAGGCTTCGGTCTTCGCAGCTGCTTTGGCCGCTGCGTCTTTGATCAGTGCCTGCAACGAACCATCAGCCGCCATTTCGGTGATGATGTCGCTACCGCCGACCAGCTCACCGGCAACCCACAGCTGCGGGAAGGTTGGCCAGTTGGCGTACTTCGGCAGGTTGGCGCGGATTTCCGGGTTCTGCAGGATATCCACGTAGGCGAACTTCTCGCCACATTGCATGATTGCCTGGGAAGCCTTTGCGGAGAAGCCACACTGGGGAGCGTTAGGGGCGCCCTTCATGTAAAGCAGAATAGTGTTGTTGGCAATCTGCTCTTTGATCGTTTCGATGATATCCATGGAACACCTCGGCTGGAACTTTCCGACTCATGGGTCGGCACGGTGGCGCATTGTAACGCAAACCCCAGCGTGACGCTCGGACTCCCCGACAGACAATCCTTACGCCGCCGCCACCTGCACCGGCACGCCGTTCAACGCTGCGTTGCCCGACAGCTCATCCAGTTGCCGCTCATCCGTCAGGTCATTCGCGCTCGCCCCCGGCTGCCCGCTGGCGATGGTCATCTGCACGCCAGGGCGGCCGTGGCCCCAACCGTGAGGCAGGCTGACCACGCCGGGCATCATGTCGAGACTGGCCAACACTTCCACCTCGATCATGCCGATCCGCGAGCTGACCCGTACCCGCTGCCCGTCAGTCAACTGGCGATGGGCAAGGTCATCCGGATGCATCAGCAGTTGATGGCGAGGCTTGCCCTTCACCAGCCGGTGGTAGTTATGCATCCAGGAGTTGTTGCTGCGCACATGCCGGCGGCCGATCAGCAGCAACTCATTCACCTCGGGCACCGGCTGCGCGGCAAAGCGCGCCAGGTCGGCGAGGATTACCGACGGTGCAGCCTGCAGATGGCCATTGGCGGTTTTCAGGCGGCCTGCGAGGTTGGGTTTCAGCGGCCCGAGGTCCAGGCCATGAGGGTGATCGGCCAGCGCGGCAATGGACAACCTGTCGCCATAAGGCCCGGCCCGCAGCCCGAAGTCGATCATCTGCGCAGGCGGCATCGTCGGTTTGAGTGTATTACCCGTCTTCTCGGCAAACGCCCGGGCCAGGCCGACGAAGATTTCCCAATCATGCAACGCACCCTCGGGCTTCGGCAGGATGGCGCGATTGAAACGGGTGACGTTGCGCACCGCGAACATATTGAAGGTGGTGTCGTAGTGATCGTTTTCCAGGGCCGAGGTGGACGGCAGGATCAGGTCGGCGTAACGCGTGGTCTCGTTGATATACAGGTCGATGCTGACCATGAACTCCAGGCCATCCAGCGCCTGTTCCAACTGCCGGCCGTTAGGCGTGGAGAGCACCGGATTGCCCGCCACCGTCACCAGCGCACGGATTTGCCCTTCACCCTCGGTGAGCATTTCTTCGGCCAGTGCCGACACCGGCAGTTCGCCCCCGTACTCCGGTCGCCCGGAAACCCGGCTTTGCCAGCGATTGAAATGCCCACCGGAGGTGGAAGCTACCAGGTCGACTGCCGGCGTGGTGCACAAGGCCCCGCCGACTCGATCCAGATTACCGGTCACCAGGTTGATCAACTGCACCAGCCAATGGCACAGCGTGCCAAACGCCTGGGTCGATACGCCCATGCGGCCATAGCACACCGCCGCATCGGCCGCGGCGAAGTCCCGGGCCAACTGGCGGATCTGCTCGGCGGGTACCGCACATTGACGGCTCATGGCCTCGGCGGTGAATCCGGCCACGGCGTGGCGCACGTCATCCAGGCCGTCCACCGGCAGGTGACTGTCACGGGTCAGGTTCTCGGCAAACAGTGTATTGAGCAATCCGAACAATAACGCCGCATCGCCGCCCGGGCGCACGAACAGATGCTGGTCGGCCATCGCCGCCGTCTCGCTGCGGCGCGGATCAACCACCACGACTTTACCGCCGCGAGCCTGGATGGCCTTCAGGCGTTTCTCCACATCCGGCACGGTCATGATGCTACCGTTGGACGCCAGCGGGTTGCCGCCGAGGATCAGCATGAAATCGGTATGGTCGATGTCCGGGATCGGCAGCAACAGGCCGTGGCCGTACATCAGGTGGCTGGTGAGGTGGTGAGGTAACTGGTCCACCGAGGTGGCGGAAAAACGATTGCGGGTCTTCAGCTGGCCAAGGAAGTAGTTGCTGTGGGTCATCAGGCCATAGTTGTGCACGCTCGGATTGCCCTGGTACACCGCCACAGCATTCTGCCCGTGACGCGTCTGAATCGCGGCCAGGCGCTCGGCTACAAGTACAAAGGCGTCTTCCCACGGGATCGGCTGCCATTCGCTGCCCACCCGCAACATGGGCTGGTGCAGGCGGTCCGGGTCATTCTGGATGTCTTGCAGGGCCACGGCCTTGGGGCAGATATGGCCACGGCTGAACGTATCCAGGGGGTCGCCCTTGATCGAGGTGATCGCCAGGCTTGCGTCTTCGCCCTGGGTAGTTTCCAGTGTGAGGCCGCAGATGGCTTCGCACAGATGGCAGGCACGGTGGTGGAGAGTCTTGGTCATGGCCAGTCTCTTTTATTGTGGGCTAGGCACTTCGGACGAAAACTATGGCCCGCCGGGGGCAGCAGCGCCAGCAACGTTCGTCGTGTGAATCCAGGGGCATCAGGCCAGGCCATGAGGAAACATCAGGAAATGTTTCAGAAGCTTCCGGCAGCCCGCTGAAACCGACGCAGCCCGGCCTCAGCCCGCCCTCACGCATTGCAATGTGGCGCAGCGCCAGTGTACAAATGACCCGCTGCTGTCAGGAAACAGGCTTCAAAAGCGCCCTCCCCGCGTCCTTGAACTCCCCTAAAAACTGTAGCCCTATTGGTAAGACGCGACATTTAATTATAAGATCGCGCCTTCCCCTATTTCGTCGCCCCGTGCGGCTTTCGCCGCAGGTCTCGCCCGTTTTCAAAATAAACCAGGCTTTGAGTATCTGCGGTCTGTTGCAAAAAGGTAGTTAATGATGAGCGCAAGGCACTTTCTCTCCCTGATGGATTGCACGCCCGAAGAGCTGGTCAGCGTGCTCCGTCGAGGCATTGAGCTTAAAGACCTGCGTAACCGCGGCGTACTGTTCGAGCCTTTGAAAAACCGCGTGCTCGGGATGATTTTCGAGAAGTCGTCCACCCGCACCCGCGTGTCTTTCGAAGCCGGCATGATTCAGCTCGGCGGCCAGGCTATCTTCCTGTCACCTCGCGATACCCAACTGGGCCGTGGCGAGCCGATCAGCGATTGCGCGATCGTGATGTCGAGCATGCTGGATGCGGTGATGATCCGTACCTTCGCCCACAGCACCCTGACCGAATTTGCCGCCAACTCCCGAGTGCCCGTGATCAACGGCCTGTCCGATGACCTGCACCCCTGCCAGTTGCTGGCCGACATGCAAACCTTCCTCGAACAGCGCGGCTCGATCCAGGGCAAGACCGTGGCCTGGATCGGCGACGGCAACAACATGTGCAACAGCTATATAGAAGCGGCGATTCAGTTCGACTTCAAATTGCGCGTTGCCTGCCCTGAAGGCTACGAGCCGGATGCACGTTTCCTGGCCCAGGCCGGCGACCGCGTGACCATCGTCCGCGACCCGCGTGAGGCGGTCATCGGCGCACACCTGGTGAGCACCGACGTGTGGACCTCCATGGGCCAAGAGGAGGAAACCGCCAAGCGCCTCAAGCTCTTCGCCCCGTTCCAGGTCACCCGCGCCCTGCTCGACCTGGCCGCGCCGGACGTGCTGTTCATGCACTGCCTGCCCGCCCACCGTGGCGAAGAAATCAGTCTCGACCTGCTGGACGATCAACGTTCAGTAGCCTGGGCCCAGGCGGAAAACCGCCTGCACGCACAAAAAGCCCTGCTCGAGTTTCTGGTTGCGCCGGCGTACCGTCCTGCATGAGCCAGCCACTACTGCTGAACCTGCGCAATCTGGCATGCGGCTATCAAGACCAACGGGTGGTGCAGAACCTCAATCTGCACCTCAACGCCGGCGACATCGGTTGCCTGCTGGGCTCCTCGGGCTGCGGCAAGACCACCACCCTGCGAGCGATTGCCGGGTTTGAGCCGGTGCATGAAGGCGAGATCAGCCTGGCAGGCGAAGTCATTTCCAGCGCCGGTTTCACACTGGCTCCGGAGAAACGTCGGATCGGCATGGTGTTCCAGGACTACGCGCTGTTTCCACACCTCAGCGTGGCCGACAACATCGCCTTCGGCATTCGCAAGCACCCGCAAAAAGAGCGTGTGGTCGCTGAATTGCTGGAACTGGTGAACCTGAAAAACCTCGGCAAGCGCTTCCCCCACGAACTCTCGGGCGGCCAGCAGCAACGCGTCGCCCTGGCTCGCGCCCTGGCGCCGGAACCGCAATTGTTGCTGCTGGACGAACCCTTCTCCAACCTCGACGGCGAACTGCGGCGCAAACTCAGCCACGAAGTACGCGATATCCTCAAGGCGCGGGGCACCAGTGCGATTCTGGTGACCCACGACCAGGAAGAAGCCTTCGCAGTGAGTGACCATGTCGGTGTGTTCAAGGAGGGTCGCCTGGAGCAGTGGGATACGCCCTACAACCTCTATCACGAACCGCTGACACCCTTTGTCGCCAGCTTCATTGGCCAGGGTTACTTCATTCGCGGGCAGTTGAACACGCCGGAATCGGTTACCACCGAACTGGGGGAGTTGCGCGGCAATCGTGCCTACACCTGGCCAACCGGCGGCGCGGTGGATGTGTTGCTGCGCCCGGACGACATCGTTTATGCACTGGACAGCGCCTTGAAGGCGCGGATTGTCGGCAAGACGTTCCTCGGCGCGTCGACCCTGTATCGCTTGCAGCTGCCGACAGGCGCTCAGCTGGAGTCGATCTTTCCCAGCCACGCCGATCACTTGGTCGGTGCCGACGTGGGCATTCGCGTGGCAGCCGAGCACCTGGTGTTGTTCCAGGCCTCAGGCAGCACCGCAGCACAAATCCCTCAGGTTGAGTCAGGCGTTCGTCGCTACAGCACCGCCTCCTGACGTCAACGCATCACGCCCGGCCAATTTCCGCGAACTTGGCCTGGGTGTGTTCGGCCAGCACTGTCGCTGCCAACTCCACCTCAAGCCCCCTTCTCCCCGCACTGATAAAAATTGTCGGAAACGACTGCGCCGTCACATCGATGAAGGTGCGCAGGCGTTTCTTCTGCCCCAGCGGGCTGATGCCGCCCAACAAGTAACCGGTGGCCCGTTGCGCCGCTGCCGGGTCTGCCATCTCGACCTTTTTTACCCCCGCCGCCTGCGCCAACGCCTTTAAATCCAAACTTCCGACGACCGGCACAACCGCCACCAGCAGCTCGGCTTTTTCACTGCTGGCCAGCAGGGTCTTGAACACCTGCGCCGGGTCCAGGCCCAATTTTTCCGCGGCCTCCAGACCATAGGACGCTGCCTTTGGGTCATGTTCGTAACTGTGAATTCGATGTTCGGCGCGAACTTTTTTCAACAGGTCCAATGCGGGCGTCATGTGGGCTCCAGGCTTGGCAAAAAGGTGAAAAAACAGACAGCCAATTCTAGGCCAACAACAAGCAAAAGGCTCTAGTCCGAAGCCCTCTGCCACGCCCTCACGCGCACCTTCCCTGCCGCTTCCCGCGCCCACGGCACGATCATTCATCACACCAATAATTACAAAATGACCGATCGTTCACTTTCGACCTTTGACAGCCGTCATTCTTGTCTATATTTTTTCGTTTACGAATACTGTAGGAATACACCTACGGATTCACAGCAGTAAGCCGCGAACAGGATGGGGATCCTCGCCACGGTGAAAATCGCCGATTGCCCGTTGCGGCAAAACGCCAGACAACAACAAAAATAGAGGTTTTCCATGACAACTGCTCTTCAACAGCCTTCACTTTCAAGTCAATGCATGGCCGAATTCCTGGGCACTGCGTTGCTGATCTTCTTCGGTACCGGATGTGTTGCTGCGCTCAAGGTCGCGGGTGCCAGCTTTGGGTTGTGGGAAATCAGTATCATCTGGGGGATCGGCGTCAGCATGGCGATCTACCTGAGCGCCGGTATTTCCGGGGCTCACCTCAATCCGGCGGTCAGTATCGCCCTGTGCATCTTTGCCGATTTCGACAAGCGCAAACTGCCGTTCTACATCATCGCCCAGGTCGCCGGGGCCTTCTGTTCGGCCGCGTTGGTTTACACGCTCTACAGCAACCTGTTTTTCGATTACGAACAAACCCACCACATGATTCGCGGCACCCAGGCCAGCCTGGAACTGGCGTCGGTGTTCTCCACCTACCCGCATCCGCTGCTGGGCACGGCCCAGGCGTTCCTGGTGGAAATGGTCATCACCGCGATCCTGATGGGCGTGATCATGGCCCTGACCGATGACAACAACGGCCTGCCCCGCGGCCCGTTGGCGCCGCTGCTGATTGGTTTGCTGATTGCCGTGATCGGCAGTGCCATGGGCCCGCTGACCGGCTTTGCGATGAACCCGGCCCGTGACTTCGGCCCCAAGCTGATGACCTTTTTCGCCGGTTGGGGTGAAATGGCTTTCACTGGCGGGCGCGACATTCCTTACTTCCTGATTCCGATCTTTGCGCCGATTGTCGGCGCCTGCCTCGGTGCTGCCGCCTATCGCGGGCTGATTGCCCGTCACCTGCCCAGCGCCGCACCTGCTACAACTGATGCAACCGAAGCGGCTGCCACCGCCAAAACCCGTACTTCCTGATGCGATAGCCTGGGCCGTACTGCCCTTTTGCGGCCCAGGCTGTTTACTGACTTCCCTATTCTCCGTCCAAGGCAATCGACATGACCGACATTCAGAATAAGAACTACATCATTGCCCTCGATCAGGGCACCACCAGTTCCCGGGCGATCATCTTCGATCGTGACGCCAACGTGGTCTGCACCGCCCAGCGTGAATTCACCCAGCATTACCCGCAAGCCGGCTGGGTCGAACATGACCCGATGGAGATTTTCGCTACCCAGAGCGCGGTGATGGTCGAGGCCCTGGCACAAGCCGGCCTGCACCATGACCAGGTCGCGGCCATCGGTATCACCAACCAGCGTGAAACCACCGTGGTCTGGGACAAAATCACCGGCCGCCCGATCTACAACGCGATCGTCTGGCAATGCCGCCGCAGCACCGAGATCTGCCAGCAGCTCAAGCGCGACGGCCACGAACAATACATCAACGACACCACCGGCCTGGTCACCGATCCGTACTTCTCCGGCACCAAGCTCAAGTGGATCCTCGACAACGTCGAAGGCAGTCGCGAACGTGCGCGTAACGGCGAGCTGCTGTTCGGCACCATCGACAGCTGGCTGATCTGGAAATTTACCGGCGGCAAGACCCACGTCACCGACTACACCAACGCCTCGCGCACCATGCTCTTCAACATCCACACGCTGGAGTGGGATGCCAAGATGCTGGAGATTCTCGACGTGCCGCGCGAAATGCTGCCGGAAGTGAAGTCTTCCTCGGAAATCTATGGTCGCACCAAAAGCGGTATCGCCATCGGCGGTATCGCCGGTGACCAGCAGGCGGCGCTGTTTGGCCAAATGTGCGTAGAACCGGGCCAGGCGAAAAACACCTACGGCACCGGCTGCTTCCTGCTGATGAACACCGGCGACAAGGCGGTGAAATCCAAGCACGGCATGCTCACCACCATCGCCTGCGGCCCGCGTGGTGAAGTGGCCTACGCCCTGGAAGGCGCCGTGTTCAACGGCGGTTCCACCGTGCAATGGCTGCGTGATGAGTTGAAGATCATCGCCGATGCCACCGACACCGAATACTTCGCCGGCAAGGTCAAGGACAGCAACGGCGTGTACCTGGTGCCAGCCTTCACCGGCCTGGGCGCTCCGTACTGGGACCCGTATGCCCGTGGTGCGCTGTTCGGACTGACCCGTGGCGTACGCGTGGATCACATTATTCGTGCAGCCCTGGAGTCGATTGCCTACCAGACCCGCGACGTACTCGATGCCATGCAGCAGGATTCCGGCGAACGCCTCAAATCCCTGCGGGTAGACGGTGGCGCGGTCGCCAACAACTTCCTGATGCAGTTCCAGGCCGACATCCTCGGTACCCAGGTTGAACGCCCACAAATGCGTGAAACCACCGCGTTGGGCGCCGCCTACCTGGCCGGCCTGGCGTGCGGTTTCTGGGGCAGCCTGGACGAACTGCGTGGCAAGGCGGTAATCGAGCGTCAATTCGAACCGCAGCTGGAAGAAGCGGCGAAGGAAAAACTCTACGCCGGCTGGCAGAAAGCAGTCAGCCGCACCCGCGACTGGGAACCCCACGAAGGCGCTGAATAAGCCAAGCGCCGGACGCGCATAGGGTTGTAACTGGCAGGGAGCAGATTCCTGCGTCATCATGGGCCACTTTTTACGGCAGCCCAAAGGACGCACCATGAATCTGCCTCCCCGCCAGCAACAAATCCTCGAACTGGTTCGCGAACGCGGCTATGTGAGTATCGAGGAAATGGCGCAGCTCTTCGTTGTCACCCCGCAAACCATCCGCCGCGATATCAATCAACTGGCGGAAGCCAATCTGTTGCGCCGCTACCATGGCGGCGCAGCCTATGATTCCAGCGTTGAAAACACCGCGTACGCCATGCGTGCCGACCAGATGCGCGACGAAAAACAGCGCATCGGCGAAGCCATCGCCGCGCAAATCCCCGATCACGCCTCGCTGTTTATCAACATCGGTACCACCACCGAATCGATCGCGCGTGCGCTGCTTAACCACAGCCACCTGAAAATCATCACCAATAACCTCAACGTCGCCATGATGCTGAGTGCCAAAGACGACTTCGACGTACTCCTGACCGGCGGCAACGTGCGCCGGGATGGCGGTGTGGTAGGCCAGGCCAGCGTCGATTTCATCAACCAGTTCAAGGTCGATTTCGCTCTGGTGGGCATCAGCGGTATCGATGAAGACGGCAGCCTTCTGGACTTCGATTATCAGGAAGTACGGGTTTCCCAGGCGATCATTGCCAATGCGCGCAAGGTGATCCTGGCGGCGGACTCCAGCAAATTCGGGCGCAACGCCATGATTCGCCTGGGACCGATCAGTTTGATTGATTGTTTAGTCACCGATCAGCAGCCGGTCCCGGCACTGGTGCAGTTGCTGAATCAGCACAAGATTCGGCTGGAAGTGGTGTAAGCCTATACAGGGGGTGTCCTGCCCCCTGATGTTCACAAATTTTCCTTTCTTCGCCCTTCGATCAGTATTTTCAATCGAAGCGGGCTGGCTGTACCTGCGTTTATAAGCTACCATTTTC
Organism: Pseudomonas sp. F9001; assembly: GCF_013385435.1. Classification (NCBI taxonomy): domain Bacteria; kingdom Pseudomonadati; phylum Pseudomonadota; class Gammaproteobacteria; order Pseudomonadales; family Pseudomonadaceae; genus Pseudomonas; species Pseudomonas sp. F9001. Next base: position 12,289 of record NZ_JACAPX010000001.1, on the reverse strand, counting down.
GCAAATGAACATTTATGTTCGAATTCCAATACGAAAAAGATTGCGAGGCCAGCCGATGAACCCTTCTACCTTGCCTGCCCCACCGCTTGCCGAAGTCTATGACGTCGCCGTTATCGGTGGCGGGATCAATGGCGTCGGGATTGCAGCAGACGCAGCCGGTCGCGGTTTGTCGGTATTCCTTTGCGAAAAGGACGACCTGGCCAGCCACACTTCCTCCGCGAGCAGCAAGCTGATCCACGGTGGCCTGCGTTACCTGGAGCATTACGAATTCCGCCTGGTGCGCGAAGCCCTGGCTGAACGTGAGGTGCTGTTGGCCAAGGCCCCGCACATCGTCAAGCAGATGCGCTTTGTATTGCCCCACCGCCCGCACCTGCGTCCGGCATGGATGATTCGCGCCGGCCTGTTCCTGTATGACCATCTGGGCAAGCGGGAAAAACTCGAAGGCTCCAAGAGCCTCAAGTTCGGCCCCGACAGCCCGCTGAAAAGCGAAATCACCAAAGGCTTCGAATACTCCGATTGCTGGGTCGACGACGCCCGCCTTGTAGTACTCAACGCCATGGCTGCGCGGGAAAAGGGTGCGCACATCCACACCCAGACCCGTTGCGTCAGCGCACACCGCAGCAAAGGCCTGTGGGAAATGAACATGGAACGTGCCGACGGCAGCCTGTTCTCGATCCGCGCCCGAGCGCTGGTGAACGCCGCCGGCCCGTGGGTGGCCAAGTTCATCAAGGATGACTTGAAGCTGGATTCGCCCTACGGCATCCGTCTGATCCAGGGCAGCCACCTGATCGTACCGAAGCTGTATGAAGGCGCCCACGCGCACATCCTGCAGAACGAAGACCAGCGTATCGTCTTCACCATTCCGTACCTGAATCACCTGACCATCATCGGCACCACCGACCGCGAATACACCGGCGACCCGGCGAAAGTGGCGATTACCGAAGGTGAAACCGACTACATGCTCAACGTGGTCAACGCGCACTTCAAGAAGCAGCTGAGCCGCGATGACATCGTGCACACCTATTCCGGCGTGCGCCCGCTGTGCAACGACGAGTCCGACAACCCGTCGGCGGTGACCCGCGACTACACCCTGGCGCTGTCCGGCACCTCGGGCGAGGCGCCGTTGCTGTCGGTGTTCGGCGGCAAGCTGACCACCTACCGCAAGCTGGCCGAATCGGCGATGGCACAACTGGCGCCTTACTTCACGCAGATGCGCCCAAGCTGGACGGCTACAGCCACCCTGCCCGGCGGCGAAAACATGAGCACGCCAGAAGCCCTGGCCGATGCAATCCGTAGCAAATACGACTGGGTGCCGAGCGAGATTGCCCGTCGCTGGTCCACCACTTACGGCAGCCGCACCTGGCGCCTGCTGGAAGGCGTGCAATCGCTGGCGGACATGGGTGACCACCTCGGTGGCGGCCTGTACACCCGCGAAGTCGATTACCTGTGCGCTGAAGAATGGGCCACTCAGCCCCAGGACATCCTGTGGCGCCGCAGCAAGCTGGGCCTGTTCACCACGCCGCAGGAGCAGGAGAACGTGCAGCGTTACCTGTCCAAGGTTGAGCACAACCGCGGCAAGATCGAAGCGGCCTGATCAGCCCGACGTAAAAAAGCCCCTGCACCGAAAGGTCCAGGGGCTTTTTCATGCCTGCAGATGACGCTGATAGCGCAGGCCCATTTCACGAATCCCGCTGAAGGCAGAGCCCAGCAACACGGGATAAGCCGCCTGCAAAAAGCCTGGCGTGGCCGTCGCGAGAGCCCGCTCCAACCATAGGCAGGCCTGCACTTCGTCGCCGTCGTGAGCCAGCTCCGCAGCATGGTTGTATTGCCCGCGGAAATCCCCGGCCTCGGCTGAGCGCTGATACCACTGGCGCGCCAGTTGAACATCCTTGGGCACCACCACGCCTTCATGGTGGAACCGACCCAACAGGTTCATCGACTTGGCGTGCCCCTTGGCCGCAGCCTGGCGGAAGAGTTCATATGCCGCGACAAGGTCACGCTCCACACCACGGCCACGCGTCAGCAACTGGCCGTAGTTATACAAACCCCAATCCAGCCCCAGATCGGCGGCCTTGCGGTAATGCCGCGCACTGTCTTCCAAGTCGACCTCGCAGCCCCAGCCATTCTCCAGGCAGCGCCCGATCATGTTGATCGCCATGGGGTGACGCTGCCGCGCAGCGATGCGAAACCAGCTCAACCCCAGCGCCTCATCCTTCTGCACGCCACGACCGTCGAGCAGCAGCTGGGCCAGGGTCGCCTGTGCGTCGGCATCTCCCAGCTGTGCCGCATGCATCACCCAGCGCACATAGGCACGCGGGTTATCACCGATATCCGAGGGCTCGCTGCCTGGCTGTGCGCTCTGCATTCCTGCCCCGAGTAGCGATCAAGGACCGCAAAAAGTTTCATGATTTATTTGGTTACAAAGTATTACATTTGAGATCGCTTATCAATTACGATCGCATCTCACTAACACCAACAAGAGATTACTCAATGGCTACCGGCATCAGTTCTGCCCCCCTCTCATCGCGGCATTTGCTCGCGTCGGCAGTGGGCCTGGCAGTGGCTGCGCAAGGAGGATTCAGTTACGCGGCGGAGCCCGCACCAGAAGACAACACAGGGGTCATCCAACTCGGCGCGACCAGCATCGAAGGCCAGGCCCCAAGCCAGAGCGTCTACAACCCTGTGGCTCCTTCTTCCCCCAAGTACACCGAGCCATTGCGCGACACGCCGCAGACCATCACGGTGGTGCCCAAGGAAGTCATTCATGACCAGAACCTGCTGACCCTGCGCGACGTGCTCAGCACCGTGCCGGGGATCACCTTCGGGGCCGGCGAAGGCGGCAGCGGGTATGGCGACAGCATCAACCTGCGCGGCTTCTCCGCCAGCGGCGACATCTACGTAGACGGCGTGCGTGACAGCGCGCAGTACAGCCGCACCGACCCGTTCAACCTGGAGCAGGTCGAAGTCGTCAGCGGCGCAAGTTCGGTGTATTCCGGCTCCGGCGCGGTCGGTGGCACCATCAACCTGGTGAGCAAACAGCCGGAATTACGCGACAAAACCACCATCAGTGCGGGCATCGGCACCGATAACTACAAGCGCACCACCCTGGACACCAACCAGACGCTGAACGACACCACCGCGTTCCGCCTGAACCTGATGGCCCATGGTAACGACGTGCCTGGCCGCGATTATGAAGATTACGAACGCTGGGGCATCGCGCCCTCCATCGCGTTTGGCCTGGGCACGCCGACACGTGTCACCGTCAGTTATGAGCACCAGAAAGACGACAACACACCGCAATACGGTATCCCGATCTACAACGGCAAGCCCATGCCGGGCGTGGGTTGGAGTGACTACTACGGCTACCACAACATCAATGACCAGCAAATCACCTCGGACTCGTTCAGCCTGAAGCTCGAACACGACTTCAACGACGCCGTGTCCGTGCGCAACTTCACCCGCGTCGAGCGGGTGCGCCAGGACCTGCGCGCCTCAGGCCCCGAAGGTGCATTGACCGGCTGTCTGGCCAGCGGCACCCAGATCACCGGCGCCCCTTGCGCCGCAGGCCTGCAGCCGGGCTACTTCCAGCCAAGCGGCGGCTCACTGGGTAACGAGCGCAACACCCAGAACAAGATGTTCACCAACCAGACCGACGTCACCAGCCACTTCAGCACCGGGTTCATCGACCACACGCTGGTGACCGGCATCGCCATCAGCCGCGAGGAATACGAGGCGGATACCGGTAAATGGCTGACCAACGCCAACGGCAGCACCATCGTCCCACCACCGGTCAGCTACAGCGACCCGAACTCCGAATGGTCCGGCCCCGTCAACTTCACCCGGGCCGCCCACATTGACGGCGCGCTGAACAACCGCGCCGCCTATGCCTTCGACACGCTCAAGCTCAACCCACAGTGGGAAATCAACGGCGGCCTGCGTTACGAGCACAACGCCGGCAGCTCGGTGACCAATGCCTATTCCAGCACTGGCGTGGAAACGCCCGGCACTCGCTACGGCCAGGCGGATGACCTGACCTCCTACCGCCTGGCGCTGGTCTACAAACCGGTGGAAAACGGCAGCTTCTATATCGCCTACGGCAACAGCAAGACGCCGTCCCAGGCCAGCGTCAATGGGGGTTGCTACACCCCGGCCAAAAGCTCAAGCATCGCCACCAACAACTGCGATGTTTCCCCGGAAACCGCCGTCAGCTATGAGATCGGCACCAAGTGGGACCTGCTCGACAATGCCCTCTCGCTGACGGGCGCGATCTTCCGCAATGACCGCACCAACTATAAAGTCGCCGACAATGACCCGAGCAACCTGAGCGGCACCCAGACCCTCGACGGCAAGGCACGTGCAGACGGTGTGGCGCTGGGCCTGAGCGGCCAACTTACTGACCGCTGGAAAGTCTTCGCCAACTACACCTACCTGAACACTCGTGTGCTGCGCAGCGCCAGCGATTACACCCTGGCGACCACCGGCATCGACGTGCAGAAAGGCGAGCCGCTGACCTTCACCCCCAAACATGCAGCCAGCATCTGGACGGTGTACGACCTGCCCTACGACTTCCAGGTGGGCTACGGCATCACGGCGCAAACCAAGCAGTACCTGGTCAGCGCGGCCAACTCGCCGACTTCGCCCGGCTATGCGGTGCAGCGTGCGATGCTCGGTTACAAGGTCAACAAACAGTTGAACCTGCAGTTGAACGTCAACAACCTGTTCGACAAGGAGTACCTCACCCGTATCCGCAACAACGGTTGGGCAGTGCCCGGCGATGGCCGCGCGGCAGTGGTGTCGGCCGACTACACGTTCTGACAGAGCCACACCCAAAAGCTCCGGGAGCCACACTCCCGGGGCTTTTTCATGGGCGATACAGGCCCACGCCGCCATTCGGTTTTCCGAACGCCATAGCTCAACCTATTCGGTTTGCCGGACCAAAACAGGAGAAAAAACCTGTAACACAAAGTTAATATCTATATAAATCATATGGTTAACCTTTTATTTCTGGTCTGGCACGACTCATGCTCTACACTCGTAGGCGATTGCCTGAGGCGCCTCAGGAGCCGTCACAGGCTTTCGCAGTACTGTTTATATAAAAACGTGGCCGTCCCAACCGGTCTCATAAAAAAAACAAATGTCGAGGAAGTATTGATGCGCATCGTTCCCCATATCCTGGGCGCAGCTATCGCTGCTGCTCTGATCAGCACTCCAGTTTTCGCCGCCGAACTCACCGGCACACTGAAGAAAATCAACGACTCCGGCACGATCACTCTCGCTCACCGCGACAGCTCCATTCCGTTTTCCTATATCGCGGATGGTTCGGGCAAACCCGTGGGCTACTCCCACGACATTCAGCTGGCTATCGTTGAAGCCCTGAAAAAAGACCTGAACAAACCCGACCTGAAGACCAAGTACAACCTGGTCACCTCGCAAACCCGTATCCCGCTGATCCAGAACGGCACCGCGGATATCGAGTGCGGCTCCACCACCAACAACGCCGAACGCGCCCAGCAGGTTGACTTCACCGTCAATATCTTCGAAATCGGCACCCGCCTGCTGGTCAAGAAAGACAAGGAAGGCAAGCCGTCCTACAGCGATTTCGCCGACCTGAAAGGCAAGAACGTCGTGACCACCGCCGGCACCACGTCCGAGCGCATCATCAAGGCGATGAACGCCGACAAGCAGATGGGCATGAACGTCATCTCCGCCAAGGACCACGGCGAATCCTTCCAGATGCTGGAAAGCGGCCGCGCCGTTGCCTTCATGATGGACGACGCCCTGCTGGCCGGTGAAGAAGCCAAGGCCAAGAAGCCGGACGACTGGGTCATCACCGGTACTCCACAGTCCTTCGAAGCCTACGCCTGCATGGTTCGCAAAGACGACCCAGCCTTCAAGAAGGCCGTGGATGATGCGATCGTCGGCCTGTACAAGTCCGGCGAGATCAACAAGATCTACAGCAAGTGGTTCGAGAGCCCGATTCCACCAAAAGGCCTGAACCTCAACTTCCCGATGAGCGACAAGGTCAAGGATCTGATCGCCAACCCAAGCGACAAGCCAGCGCCTGACGTAAAAATCTGATACCTGACTAAGCTTATGTCCTGAGGGAGCCAACCCTCCCTCAGGCGTCTGTTGCTACCTGCTGGCTTTAATTTTGGAACACTCGACCTGGCGGTTTTCGAGCCGATCGCGTGTGCCTGGCGTTCACCGTCGGGCGGGAAAGGATCTTCCCCAAGCGGGTGCTTGTACATCGATCGATCTCGAGGGGAGACCCTAATGAATTACAACTGGGACTGGGGCGTGTTCTTCAAGTCCACCGGCGTGGGCAGCGAGACTTATCTCGACTGGTACATCGCCGGCTTGGGCTGGACCATTGCCATCGCCGTCGTGGCATGGATCATCGCCTTGCTGCTGGGGTCCATTCTGGGCGTCATGCGCACCGTGCCAAACCGCATCGTATCGGGCATCGCGACCTGCTACGTGGAACTGTTTCGCAACGTACCGCTGCTGGTTCAGCTGTTCATCTGGTATTTCCTGATACCCGACCTGCTGCCGCAGAACCTGCAGGACTGGTACAAACAAGACCTCAACCCGACCACCTCGGCCTACCTGAGCGTTGTCGTGTGCCTGGGCCTGTTCACCGCTGCCCGGGTGTGCGAACAAGTGCGTACCGGCATCCAGGCGCTGCCACGGGGCCAGGAATCCGCTGCGCGCGCCATGGGCTTCAAGCTGCCGCAGATCTACTGGAACGTGCTGCTGCCCCAGGCCTACCGGATCATCATTCCGCCGCTTACCTCGGAATTCCTCAACGTCTTCAAGAACTCCTCCGTGGCGTCCCTGATCGGCTTGATGGAACTGCTGGCGCAAACCAAACAGACCGCCGAGTTCTCGGCCAACCTGTTCGAGGCCTTCACCCTGGCCACGCTGATCTATTTCACCCTGAACATGAGCCTGATGCTGCTGATGCGCGTGATCGAGAAGAAAGTCGCCGTGCCCGGCCTGATCTCCGTGGGGGGTAAATAATGGAATTCGATTTCAGTGGCATCATCCCCGCCATCCCGGGCCTGTGGAACGGCATGGTCATGACCTTGCAGTTGATGGTCATGGGCGTGGTCGGCGGTATCATCCTGGGTACGATCCTCGCGCTGATGCGCCTGTCGTCCAGCAAACTGCTGTCGCGCCTGGCCGGCGCCTACGTGAACTACTTCCGCTCGATCCCGCTGCTGCTGGTGATCACCTGGTTCTACCTGGCGGTGCCGTTCGTGCTGCGCTGGATCACCGGCGAAGACACCCCGATCGGCGCGTTCACCTCCTGCGTCGTGGCCTTCATGATGTTCGAGGCGGCGTACTTCTGTGAAATCGTGCGGGCCGGCGTGCAGTCGATCCCCAAGGGCCAGATGGCCGCGGCGCAAGCGATGGGCATGACCTACGGCCAGACCATGCGCCTGATCATCCTGCCCCAGGCGTTCCGCAAGATGACCCCGTTGCTGCTGCAACAGTCGATCATCCTGTTCCAGGACACCTCGCTGGTCTACACCGTGGGCCTGGTGGACTTCCTCAACTCCGCCCGCTCCAACGGCGACATCATCGGCCGCTCCAATGAGTTCCTGATCTTCGCCGGTGTCGTCTACTTCATCATCAGCTTTTCCGCCTCGCTGCTGGTCAAGCGTCTGCAAAAAAGGTTTGCCGTATGATCTCTATCAAGAATATCAACAAGTGGTATGGCGACTTCCAGGTGCTGACCGATTGCAGCACCGAGGTTAAAAAAGGCGAAGTGATCGTGGTGTGCGGGCCGTCCGGCTCGGGCAAATCGACCCTGATCAAGTGCGTCAACGCCCTGGAACCGTTCCAGAAAGGCGACGTGGTGGTCGATGGCACCTCCATTGCCGACCCGAAGACCAACCTGCCGAAACTGCGCTCGCGCGTCGGCATGGTGTTCCAGCACTTCGAGCTGTTTCCGCACCTGACCATCACCGAAAACCTGACCATCGCGCAGATCAAGGTGTTGGGCCGCAGCAAGGAAGAAGCCACCAAGAAGGGCCTGCAACTGCTGGAGCGCGTCGGCCTGTCGGCTCACGCCCACAAGCACCCGGGCCAGCTTTCCGGCGGCCAGCAACAGCGTGTGGCGATTGCCCGTGCGCTGGCGATGGACCCGATCGTCATGCTGTTCGACGAACCGACCTCGGCCCTCGACCCGGAAATGGTCAACGAAGTGCTCGACGTGATGGTGCAACTGGCCCAGGAAGGCATGACCATGATGTGCGTGACCCACGAAATGGGTTTCGCCCGCAAGGTAGCCGACCGGGTGATCTTCATGGACGCCGGCAAGATCATCGAAGACTGCCCGAAAGAGGAATTCTTCGGCGACATCAGCGCCCGCTCCGAGCGTGCGCAGCACTTCCTCGAGAAAATCCTGCAGCACTAAAAGCACCACTGCTCCCCAGTGAAAACCGGGCTTGTGTGGGAGCTGGCTTGTGTGGGAGCCGGGCTTGCCCGCGATGCAGGCGCCTCGATGTGTCAGCTACACCGAGGTGATGCAATCGCAGGCAAGCCAGCTCCCACACAAGCCTGCTCCCACACGTGACCGCGCAAGCTGGCAGCTCTGGTTGACCCAAGGCATCTGTGATGAAATGCGACCCCAACCTCTTTCGCGCCGCGCCGCCATCACTTGCCGTGAAGCCTCGTCTGATTCGCCAATTGTTCCTGCCGCCGCTGATCATCGCCCTGATGATCGGACTGGGTTACGTCGGCTTCTGGATCAGCGAGTTCTATGGGATCCGCACCCTCAGCGATACCGGCGAACGCCAGCTGGAACTGCACGCCCGCACCGTCGAGAGCGAACTTAGCAAATACACCTACCTGCCCAGTCTCCTGGAGCTGGAATCCAGCGTCTCCAGGCTGTTGGCCGACCCGAATCAAGAAACCCGCAAAACCGTCAACGACTACCTCGAAGGCCTGAACCGGCGCAGTCGCAGCCGGGCGATCTACGTGATGGACACCACCGGCCGTGTGCTGGCGACCAGCAACTGGCGCGATGCCGACAGTTACCAGGGTGAAGACCTGTCCTTCCGTGCCTATTTCCAGAATGCCGTGCGCGGCCAGCCCGGCCGGTTCTACGGCATCGGCAGCACCAACGGCGAACCCGGCTATTACCTGGCCCATGGCCTGGAAGAGCACGGCAAGATCATCGGCGTCGCCGTGGTCAAGGTACGCCTGGAAGCGCTGGAAGAGCGCTGGCAGCGGGCGCGCCTGGAGGCCTTCGTCAGTGACGAGAACGGCATCATCATTCTCTCCAGCGACCCGGCCCGTCGCCTCAAGTCCGTGCGGCCATTGAGCGATGACACCAAGGACCGCCTCGCCCACAGCCTGCAATACTACTGGGCGACGCTCAACGAGCTGGAACCACTGGCCCGCGAACGCCTCAACGAAGGCACCGAGAAATTGACCTTCCCGGCCAACAGCGAAGTGGTGGCCGACGAGCATGAGGTCAGCTACCTGGCCCAGACCCGCCCACTGAACGACACCCCCTGGAATTTCACCCTGCTCACCCCGCTGAACGACCTGCGCCGGGCCGCCATCAACCAGGGCATCCTGGTGGCCGTAGCCTTTGCGCTGGTGGCATTCCTGCTGATTGCCTGGAACGAGCGCCGCAAGGTGATTGCCACCCGGCTCGCCGCCCGGGAAGCCCTGCAGGAAGCCAATAACCAGCTGGAGCGACGGATTGCCGAACGCACCACCGACCTGCGGGCCAGCAACGAGCGGCTCAAGAGCCAGATTCGCGAGCGGCGCCAGGCCGAGGAAACCTTGCGCCGGGCCCAGGACGAGCTGGTGCAGGCCGGCAAACTCGCGGCCATCGGCCAGATGTCCACCAGCATCGCCCATGAATTGAACCAGCCACTGGCCGCCCTGCGTACCCTGTCGGGCAACACCGTGCGCTTCCTTGAGCGTGGGGCGCTGGACACCGCCAGTGCCAACCTCAAGACCATCAACGAACTGATCGACCGCATGGGTCGCATCACCGCCAGCCTGCGCTCCTTTGCCCGGCGTGGCGATGACCAGGGCGAAGCCAATCTGGGCAAGGCGGTGGACGCTACGTTCCAGATCCTCGGCAGTCGCCTGGAGACCCTGCCGCTGACGGTGCACCGCCACTTCAGCAGCGCGCAGTTGCAGATCGACCAGACACGCCTGGAGCAGATCCTGGTCAACCTGATCGGCAACGCCCTGGACGCGATGCAGGCGCAGCCGGCCCCCGAACTGTGGCTGGAAGGCGACATCGCCGACGGCAAATATCGCCTGCGGGTACGCGATAACGGCCACGGGATTGATCCCGAGACCCGCAAGCATTTGTTCGAACCGTTCTTTACCACCAAACCCGGCGAACAAGGCCTGGGCCTCGGCCTGACGCTGTCGGCCAGCCTCGCGGCGGCGACCGGCGGCAACCTCGCCGTCGAGCATCCGGCCAGCGGTGGTACTGCCTTTGTCCTGAGTTTGCCGCTGGCGAGCCCTCACCAAGTCGAGTCGAAATGAACGCAGAAAAAACCACCGACCTGACCGTCCTGATCGTCGAAGACGACCCCCATGTATTGCTCGGCTGCCAGCAAGCCCTGGCCCTGGAAGACATTCCCAGCGTGGGCGTGGGCAGTGCCGAAGAGGCCCTGACCCTCGTCGGTGAAAACTTCGCCGGCATCGTCATCAGCGATATTCGCCTGCCGGGGATCGACGGCCTGGAGTTGCTGACCCGGCTCAAGGCCCTGGATAAAAGCCTGCCGGTGGTGCTGATCACCGGCCACGGCGATATCTCCATGGCCGTGGGCGCGATGCGCAACGGCGCCTATGACTTCATGGAGAAACCCTTCTCTCCCGAGCGCCTGGTGGACGTAGCCCGCCGCGCCCTGGAACAACGCGGTTTGGCCCGGGAAGTCTGGTCGCTGCGCCGGCAACTGGCCGAGCGCGATTCGCTGGAAGGCCGGATCATCGGTCGCTCTCCGGCCATGCAGAACCTGCGGGAATTGATCGCCAACGTCGCCGACACCTCGGCCAACGTGTTGATCGAGGGCGAGACCGGCACCGGCAAGGAATTGGTCGCGCGCTGCCTGCACGATTTCAGCCGGCGCCACTCCCACCAGTTCGTCGCCTTGAACTGCGGCGGCCTGCCGGAGAACCTGTTCGAAAGCGAAATCTTCGGCCACGAAGCCAACGCGTTCACCGGTGCCGGCAAGCGCCGCATCGGCAAGATCGAACACGCCCACGAAGGCACGCTGTTCCTCGACGAAGTGGAAAGCATGCCGATGAACCTGCAGATCAAGCTGCTGCGGGTGTTGCAGGAACGCACCCTGGAACGCCTGGGTTCGAACCAGAGCGTGGCGGTGGATTGCCGGGTGATCGCCGCGACCAAGTCCGACCTCGACGACCTGAGCCGCGCCAACCAGTTTCGCAGCGACCTGTACTACCGCCTCAACGTGGTGACCCTGGAACTGCCGCCGCTGCGTGAACGCCGCGAAGACATCCTGCAGTTGTTCGAACACTTCCTGCAGCAGTCGTCGCTGCGTTTCGACCGCACCGCGCCGGACCTCGACAACCAGACCCTGTCCAGCCTGATGAGCCATGACTGGCCGGGCAACGTGCGTGAACTGCGCAACGTGGCCGAGCGGTTTGCCCTCGGCTTGCCGGCGTTCAAGAAAAGCGGCGCCAGCAGCGGCAACCATGGGCTGGCCTTTACCGAAGCGGTGGAGGCGTTCGAGCGCAACCTGCTCAACGATGCCTTGCAACGCAGCGGCGGCAACCTGACCCAGGCCAGCCAGGAACTGGGGATGGCCAAGACCACGTTGTTCGATAAGGTCAAGAAGTACGGGCTGAGCCACTAGGAGCGCATTGTGGATTTATTGTTGAAGGCGGCATTGGGTGCGGGGGTGGTGCTGATCCTGGCCGCACTGGCCAAGACCAAGAATTATTACATTGCAGGGTTGGTGCCGCTGTTTCCGACGTTCGCGCTGATCGCGCATTACATTGTCGGCAAGGGTCGTTCGGTGGAGGATTTGAAGACCACCATCGTGTTCGGGATGTGGTCGATCATTCCGTACTTTGTGTACCTGGCGACGTTGTATGTGATGGTTGACCGGATGCGTCTGGAGGCTTCGCTGGCGGTGGCGGCGGTGGCGTGGTTGATGGCGGCTACGATTTTGGTCAGCGTTTGGGTCCGGGTACACGCCTGACATACACCTATCAAAGATGCGGAGCCGGGTGGGTGTATATATCCGTTATTTAGGTAACGGCCGCTATTGGTTCCGCTCTT